>JAYSTV010000342.1:0-18497 GCA_043719425.1 Acidimicrobiia bacterium
GTGGCATCGCCCCCGAGGGCATCGACCATCGTGGCGTAGTCGAAGCGCATGAGACCGAGGAACGAATGCTCAGGGTCACCCGGGGCGCCGATCAGGTCATCGTCACGAAGGACATCGACGTAGCGAGCTCCGGACTCCTTGCCAATCTGCTTGAGCACGGGTGACGGAAACACCTCGGACCCGAAGATCGCCGGGACGTTCTTGTCCTTGATCTGTTTGATCAGGTTGGCCACTTCCTTGGCGGTCGGCTCGCTGAACGACGACGGCTGGATGGCACCGACAACGCTCCAGCCGTAGTGATCGGCGAAGTACGCGTAGGCGTCGTGATAGGTGAGCAATTGACGACTCTCCGGCTTCAGCGAAGCCGTCGCCTTCACCATGGCGTCGTCGAGAGCCTGGAGCTTGGCGGCATAGGCGGTGAAGTTGGACTCGTAGGTTGCGGCGTTGGCTGGGTCTCGACGAGCAAGAACCTCTTTTGCTATGCGCGCATAGTCCTTGGCCATCGGTGGGTTCGTCCACAGATGCGGGTTGGGCTTCCCGCCCTTCTTCGGGAACGAGAAGTCGTAGATCCACTTGGACTCCGGAAGGATTGCCGTTCCGAGCTCACAGATCTGCGAACCGGTCTTGGCGTTGGCGGCCGCGAGATCCCTGGTCGGCTCTTCGAGCTTCAAACCGTTGATGAACACCACATCGGCGCTCGACACGACCTTGGCCGCGGAGGGTGACGGTTCAAACGTGTGCGAGTTCGTCCCCTCGGGGACCAGGCCGGTCACGGCGGTCGACGTGCCGGCGGCGATGTTTGCAATGATACTGGTGATGGGCGCCACAGTCGTGGCCACGATGAGAGGTCGCCCGGTCACTGCTACGCCGACCTCGCATCCGCTTGATCCAGGAGTTTGCCGGGATTGTGCGGCCTGGCCACTCGCCCCGATGGAGCTTTCGTCGGCCGAATCCGTGCTGCACGCCCCCAAGCCGGCGACAACCGCAGTAGAAACGAGAAGCGCAACGGCACTCTTGCGAACATCGAAGAACACCGCAAAAAACTAACCGATCGCTCAACCTATGCGAACGCCGCCAACTCAGTCCCTTTTCGGCCCACGGGCCCACGACCCGGAGCTCCGAATGACCACCGCACCGAACGCCCTTCCGAACGGAATCCAACTCCGCTCGCTCGTCACCTCCTCCGGTCAGTTGGAACTGAGCCTCGTTGAGGTTTCCACGCCCGCGCCGGGCGATCACGAAGTCGTCGTGCGGGTCGAGGCGGCACCGATCAACCCTTCGGACCTTGGTCTGCTGCTGGCGGGTGTCGATGCCACCACGCTCACCGGGACAACAGGCCCCAAACTCAACGCCAACGTCCCACATGATTCCCTACGCGCCCTTAAGGCCCGGCTCGACGAGCCCATGCCCGTCGGCAACGAAGGTGGCGGAGTAGTCATCGCCGCCGGCTCATCCGATGCCGCACAAGCGCTCCTCGGTCGCACCATCGGGTTCGCCGGTGGGGCCAGCTACTCGCAATACCGGACCCTGCCGCTGGCCGCCTGCATCCCAATGCCCGATGGCGTAACTTCGGCCCAGGCGGCGTCGTGTTTCGTCAATCCGCTCACCGCGCTCGGCATGACCGAGACGATGCGTCGAGAAGGACACACCGCGCTCGTGCACACCGCGGCCGCTTCCAACCTCGGTCAGATGCTCAACAAGATCTGCCTCAACGACGACATCCAACTCGTCAACGTCGTCCGCAAACCCGAGCAGGTGGCGTTGCTCCAGTCGATCGGAGCAAAACACGTCGTCGACTCCAGCTCCCCGACCTTCATGCACGACCTCATCGCGGCCATGACCGCGACCGGCGCCACGATTGCCTTCGATGCCATTGGTGGAGGCCGAGTCGGTGGAGCCATCCTCACGGCCATGGAAGCGGCGGCGAACGCCACCGCCAAGGAGTACAGCCGCTACGGATCGACCACGTTCAAACAGCTCTACATCTACGGCGGGCTCGATCGTGGCCCCACCGAACTCACGCGGTCCTTCGGCTTCTCGTGGGCGGTCGGTGGTTGGCTACTCACGCCATTCCTCCAGAAGATCGGAGCCGACGCCATGGCGCTGCGCGAGCGCGTCGCCAACGAAATCACGACCACGTTTGCCAGCCACTACAGCGCCGAGATCTCCCTCGCCGACGCGCTCAGCGTTGACATCGCCCGTTCCTACGCGCGCATGCAAACCGGCGAAAAGTATCTCATCACGCCCCACGCATAGACACGTCCCACTCCAGCGCCGTCTCGCGCTCGTAGCGGCTCAACCACGTGAGGGCCACATAGCCACGAACCACGGCACCACCGTCTTCGTTTTCCGGCAACTCCACCGGATCGCCCCACGATAGCGCCACGCGAGACGCGCCATCGTGGCCGGGCCGCGGTTCGAGCACGGCCGACGTGATGGTGCGCGGCGGCACGAGACCAACGTCGGCCCAGCGCCATCCTTTGATCTGATCGACCGGCAGGTTGGGGACGTTCACGTTGAGCACGCTGGGGATGGCCGGGGGATGGTCAATCACGTGGCGAACCACGTCGACGGCGACAGTCGCCGCGCTTGACCACAGCTGCGAGCCGAGCGTTGACTCATCGCCCTGCCCGTCGACCTCGTCGGGCACCGACTGGCTCACCGCCACGCCGCTGATCCCGCCGGAACGAGCGGTGACGGCGGCACCCACCGTGCCCGAGTGATACACGGCGCGGCCAACGTTCGCCCCTGGGTTGATACCCGACACCACAAGGTCGGGTCGGCCACCGAAGAGGCCCATGCGACCGAACATCGTGCAGAGAGCCGGCGGCCCGTTCACCACGTGGACCTCGCCTCGGAACTCATCGATCGCCCCGCGATGCACCTCCGGTCGCATTAGATGCAACGCTCCGAGCGCCGCCGAGGCGCCCGAATACTCGGAGTCGGGGGCTACCACGACCACATCGCCGAAGGTCTCCATGGCCCGAGCCAGGACATGAAGCCCAATGGAGTCGATACCGTCGTCGTTGGTCACCAGAATGAGCACAACAGCACCGTAGCGAGCGCTGATGAACAGCACGCAAACGACGATCTACACCACGGCGTCCACGGCGTCCACGGCGTCCGCTGCGTCCAAGGCGTCCAGGGTGACCTCGGGGGCTTCGTCGGGGGGGAGCCAGATGATGCGGTGGTCGCGCCGGAACCACCGTTCTTGGCGAACCGCGAACTGGCGGGTCCGGGTTATCGCCAGATCGATCGCTTCGTCGAGCCCGCAGTCGCCACGAAGGTGCGACCAGAGCTCGCGGTATCCCAGCGCCTGGCTGGCCGTCCGTGACAACCGGTCGCCGTAGTGGTCGAGCAGCGTTGTCGCCTCGGCCACGAACCCAGCACCCAGTTGGGTAGCAAAGCGTTGTTCGATCCTTCGTCGCAGCTCTTCGCGCGGCCAAGCAACGCCGACGAGTCGCACATCATCATCGGTTGCTCGGCTCAGCTGCAGGCCCGGGCCGAACGACGAGAACGGCTGACCGCTCCCGACACACACCTCGAGTGCCCGCACGATACGTCGGTCGTTGGTTGGTTCCATCTTCATGGCCGCCGCCGGGTCGAGAGACACTAAGCGCGCGTAGAGATGAGCGACACCGACCTGATCGAGTTCGCCGAGGAGCTCGGCTCGGACCTCAGGAAACTGGCCGGGCATCGTGAAGTTGTTCACAACGGCGTCGATGTAAAGGCCGGTGCCTCCAACCATCACCATCGACGCACTGCGCTGGTCGGCTGCCGCCAACACGCCTCGTGCGTAACGATGGAACTCGGCGACCGAGAACTCCGTGTCGGGATCAACGAGGTCAAGACCGTGATGAACGAAGCCTTGTTGCTCGTTCGCCGCAACTTTCGCCGTGCCGATATCCATACGCCGATAGACGGTCATGGAATCGATGCACAGAACCTCCGACGCAACGCCGTCGCGCTCTCGCAATTCGGATGCCAGCCGCAGGGCCAGAGCCGTCTTTCCTGACGCCGTCGGGCCAACGACGGCAATCCGCTTCACCATCAGACCTCGGCGACCGTGACGCCGTTCCATGTTGCTCGCATCATGTGGTGCTCCTCTCGTTGTTCGAAGTTCAGGCTACGTCGACCCCGAGCAATTCCATTTCCGAAAAACCGATCACGGCAACGAGCTCGGAGGAGATGACGGTGAGTGACTGCACGGCCCTGGTCATGGCGACGTAGAGCACGCGAGCGCCGCGACCTGTTCCATCGTCGCCGCGCATAATCGTGTTGGGCTCGACCACGATCACGTCGTCGAACTCCAGGCCCTTGGCCGCCACCGCAGCCAGCAGCGTGACCCCGCCGAGCAACATCGCGCCGGTCCGGCGGCCATCGACGAACGCCACGCCTGAGCCAGCGAGTGCGGCCGAGATATCGTCGAGCAACGATTCGTCGGCCAAGACCGCACACGACGCTCGGCTCGATTTCGCCGCCCACCCAGCGGCCATGGTGATCGCCGCGCCAATCGAATCGACCTTCACGAACGTTGGCGAGTCGCCCGCCTCGCGCACCGAGCGAGCGGGACGGATGCCGGGCGCGGCCATGGACAGCAGCCGATTAGCCACGTCGAGAATCGGCGCCGGAACGCGGTACCCGAGGGTCAGCTCGGCCACTCGACCGGTCGGGCCCCGTCCCGACGGGTGACGCAGCGCGTCGAGGGCAACATCCCAGTCGTGCTGTCCACCCGGACTGGTCGCTTGCGCCAGGTCACCAAGAATCGTCAGCGACCGCGCCGGTGAACGTCGAGCCGCCACCCGAAGTTCCATCGCCGAAAGGTCCTGCGCCTCGTCAACAACCACATGGGCAAAGGTCCGTGGCACGCCCACGATGATCTCGTCGGCCTCGTCGAGCAGTGCCAGTTCCGCCCGACTCCAACGCTGCGCCGACACTGCAGTCGGCACCGATCGACGAAGCGTCGACTGTTCGTCGGCGGTGAGCACGCCGGCCGCCGCATCCGACAACGCGGCACGATTGGTCAGGAGCGAACGGATCACTCCGGGCGCCGAGAGGTTTGGCCACAGCCGATCAAGGAACGACTTGAACCCCTTCGACGAACGAAGCCCGTCGACGAATCCCACGTGATGGGCCGGGTCGGCATTGGTACGCGCGCTGAATGAATTCCAAGCAGCGGCCACGAGCTGTTCGCGAAGAACATCGCGCGCCGTGTTGGTGGGAAGACGACGACCGAGAACGTCTCGCGTCTGGGCGCCGACTTCGTCGGCCGTGAGACGAGCCACCCCAAATGCGGTCGTGACCTCCATCGGCGCCACGATGGCACCGAGCCGCCGACGAATGGCGCGGTCGATAACCAACGCCATCCGCGCGTCGCCCTTCAGGCGAGCAACCACTTCGGGATCGACGGAACCGAGACGGTGCTTTCGCAGCAGCAATTCAATGGTCGTCTGGGTCACGCTCGTCTCACCGAGCGACGGCAGGACCTCGGCGATGTAAGCGAGGAACAGTGGGTTCGGACCAATCACCAGCAACGGTGTTCGTCGAAACAGATCGCGATGCTCGTAGAGAAGAAACGCGGCGCGGTGCAAGCCGACCGCGGTCTTCCCCGTTCCCGGTCCACCCTGGACCACGATCAGGTCGTCGAGGGGGGCGCGAATGATTTCGTCCTGCTCGGCTTGGATGGTGGCGACGATGTCGCGCATCGCCCCGGAACGCGCCCGATCAAGTTCGGCCAAGAGCGGATCGGGAACGCCACCACCTTCCGACGACGCGTTCGGATCGTTGAAGTTTTCGTCGAAGAACCCGGCCAGCGTTTCCCCGTCGACGGCGAATCGACGTCGACGGATGAGCCCGCGCGGATCGACCCACGTGGCTCGATAGAACGGCGCACTCACCGAAGCCCGCCAGTCAACGATCACCGCAGTGCGTTCGTCGTCTTCCACGTGACGACGACCGACGTAGAACCGGTCGCCGTCTTCGTCGTCGATTCGACCGAAAGCCAGCGAACCCCGGCCCCGCTGCAAGGACACAAGACGTTGACGCAGAACAGCTTCGATGGCCGCATGATCGAAGGCCGTGTCGAGATGGGCGTCTTGCGTGGCCTGGGCCAACGTGGCTTCGGCCCGACGCCGCATCGTGAGCAGGCACGCCTCGGCGAAACTCAGATGGGCCCGTTCGGCGAGCAGCTCGGCGTCGTCCGTCGCATCCATAGGGGCGCAGGAGCATACGGGGTGCCACAGCCGCCGCCGACTCGACCACTATATTTGACCACCGTGTTCACCAGGCGACCGTCCGCTTCCCTCGCCGCGATTGCGCTGATCGCTCTTCTCGGCGTGTCGATTGCGGTTCCGGCGGCCGAAGCTGCAAAAACAACGACCAAGACGACAACCAAACCGTCGAGCAAGGTCTCGGCCAAGACTCCGGCGAAGACCGCGACCACACTGTCGCCCACGCGCACGCCGAACAAGGATCTCGTCGGCTGGGACTCGATGACCGAATCCGAGTGGCCGAAGGCGCTCGACGCCATACGCGCCCAGTCGATCAACTCATCGGTCCGCGTGCATCAGACGCCGAACGCAATGTCTCCGGCGATCACCATGAACAAGGGCACGTCGGCCTACGGCGCCATCGCCTTTCTTGCGCTGGGCCGCAGCGATGACTTTGTACGCGTCCTACTTCCGCTTCGCCCCAACGGATCGATCGGGTGGGTCCGCGCCGACGATGTCACGCTCGACCGCATGCCTTACCGCATCGTTATCGACGTGAAGAGCAACACCCTCACCGTTGAAGGCGACGAGGGCGTGGTCGTTTCCACCAAGGTGGCCCTCGGCACCAACAACACACCCACGCCCACCGGTCTCTTCTACGTGAAGGAGATCGTTCCGCAGTCCAATCCCAACGGTGGTCTCGGACCGATCGCTCTTGGCCTGTCGGGGCTATCTGAGGAGCTCCGCAGTTTCGCCGGGGGCTACGGGCGCGTCGCCATTCACGGCACGAATGCCCCGGGCAAACTCGGCGGCGACGTTAGCCATGGCTGTGTCCGCATGGACAACCCCACCATCGTCCGCCTGGCCAAACTGCTACCGCTCGGGACTCCCGTCGAAATCATCGCCGATGCGACAAGCGTGGTCCCCGAAGCGATGCGGCTGTCCAGCGCCTGGACCGCGCCGCGGGCCCCAGTGAGCACAGCCAGCACCCCGACAGCGACGGGGGCCCCGAATGGCACCGGGACCGCGACAACGGTGCCGACCACGCCGAGCGGTGTGGTCACCACCACGGTGGTCACGCCGGTGTCAGTGGGCGTCACGGTGCCACCGACGACCGCTATCCCCGGTTAATCACGCAAGCACGAACTCGTCATCCTGGCGGCGGGCCAATCCGTCTCGGAGCAACTCGCCGACACTCGCTGCGCCCAATCTTCGTCGTCGGGCCAGCCCATCGTGGCGGCGATCGAAGAGACGGCGACCGGTCCCGTCCGCAACGCCGCCAACAGCCGTCCTCGTCCCTGACGATCCGAGCCGTCAAAGCGTGACTGCGCAGCACTGACGCCGGGCGATCCAACCGCGGGATCGGCGCGTGCACATCCGGTCGTTGCCCACTCGCAGACGGAGCGAAGTGGGTCTGCTGCAGCATCACCTCGGACACGACAATGGCCCAGGGGTCACGCGTCCGTCGCCACGGCAGGTCTCGCCGAACTTCGTCGGCCCACGGCAGGATCAGCGCGCGAAACGCCGCCACCCGCACCGACGCGATCAGCTCCAGATCGCGTCCGATTCATACGGGCGCTTACGATCCGCAGCGAACTCGCGCTTCCACACCATGAGCTTGCGACGGAACTCACACACGACTTCGCCGCGTTGGTTGATGCCTTTCGTCTCCACCGCGATGATGCCGCGGTCACCCTTCGACGTTTCGGTCTTGTCGAGCACACGCGTTTCGGCGTAGATCGTGTCGCCGTGGAAGGTCGGTTTGGCGTGCTTCAACGATTCGATCTCCAAGTTGGCGATCGCCGCGCCGCTCACGTCGGGCACGCTCATCCCGAGAACGAGCGAATACACGAGGTTGCCAACCACGACACAGCGACCCTGCACCGACTCATGCTCGGCGTACCACTCGTTCGTGTGGAGCGGATGGTGGTTCATCGTGATCATGCAGAACAAATGATCATCAGCCTCGGTGATCGTCTTGCCAGGCCAGTGCTTGTAGATGTCGCCAACTTCGAAGTCCTCGAAGTGGCGGCCGAAGGGGCGTTCATGCGTGGTCACAGCAACCGACGCTACCGGCGGGCTCGAGTCGAAGCACAACATAGTGTCGTGGCCTCGTGAACTCCCCCGCCCAGGCCCCGGCCGCCTCCTCGGACCGTCGCGCGTTCCCGGCCGAGTCCCTGTTTGTTCTCAGTGCTATCGCCCAGTACACGGGCGCCACCATCGCCGTGAACCTCTTCGACGAGGCTCGACCGGCCACCGTCGCCTGGTTCCGCGTGATCGGCGCCGCTGTAGCGCTGGTCATCGCGGCACGCGTGCTCCGTCAGCGGTCAACGCGCCCATGGACCCGCCGCGAAGTTCGCTCGGCTGCCATTCTCGGCGTGGCCACAGCGTTCATGAACCTGTTCTTCTTCTGCGCCATCGATCGGCTTCCGCTCGGCAAGGGCGTCACGATCGAGTTCATCGGTCCGATCGCCGTGGCCGCCGTCCGCACAAGGTCACAACGCAACGCGGGCGCGCTCCTTCTGGCGGTAGCCGGAGTGGCGCTGCTGTCAGGACTCGAGATCAACGGTGATCTGGTCGGCATCGCGTTCATCCTGGCGGCCTCCGCCATGTGGGCCGCGTACATCGTGATTGCGACGAAGGTGGCCCGGCTCGATCGTGGCCTCGAAGGACTCGGCCTCGGACTGGTCTTCGGTGCACTCGCCATCGCTCCGTTCGGACTCGGCGGAGCCGGGGCAGTCGTGACGACACCCCGACTGCTTGTCCTGTGCCTTCTCGTCGGGGTGTTCTCCAACGCCATCGGCTACGGCATAGATCAATACGTGCTCAGACAAATGTCGATGCGTCGGTTCTCCATGATGCTCGCCCTCCTCCCCGTTGTCGCATTGATCATGGGCGCCTTGTTCCTCCATCAGCGACCCCAGCCCATCGATCTCGTCGGCGTCGGACTTGTGCTCGCCGGGGTCGTTGCCCAAGAACGCAACGATTCCTGACGGAATGCTTTCCATCGGAAACTTGTTGGCAACACCATGGGTCATAACGACGCTCCTGACGGCTGGTGGAAAACCTTTCTCGGTGCTCGTCCGGCCCGAACCGCAAAGCTCGGCATCGTCCGAGCCGACGGAAGCGCCCACGTCGCTCCCGTGTGGGTCGATCTCGACGGCGACGACATCATCTTCATGACAAGCGCCGACACCATTAAGGGCAAGGCGATCCTGCGTGACTCACGGGTGTCGCTCTGTTTCGACGACGAAACACCGCCGTTCGCCTTCGTCACTGTTGCCGGCACCGCGACCACCTCCACGAGTCCCGAGGAGTTGCTCTACTGGGGCACTCGCATCGGCGGCCGATACATGGGCGACGACCAAGCCGAGGCCTATGGTCAACGCAACGCCGTACCGCCGGAAATGGTCGTGCGGGTCACCCCGACCAAGATCGTCGCCAAAGTCGCGATCGCCAGCTAAGAGAGGATCACCATGGCTATCCATCGTCTCAATCACGCCGTGCTCTGGGTGCGCAACGCCGAAGTGAGCGCCAAGTTCTATGCCGACCTTCTCGGATTTGAGCCGATTCACCAAGAGAGCGGTATGCGTGGCGCAGTGTTCCTGCGGGCCGAGGGATCGACCAACGACCATGACCTCGGACTGTTTTCCATCGGTGAAAACGCGCCGCTCCCCACCGCACGCCAAATCGGGCTGTACCACCTCGCCTGGGAAGTCGACACGCTCAACGACCTGGCTCGTATCGCCCGTGTACTGGGTGATGCCGGATCGCTGGTCGGTGCGACAAACCATGGAACCACCCGGTCGCTCTATGCCAAAGATCCCGACGGCATTGAGTTCGAAATCGTCTGGATCGTGCCGGCCGCGCTGCTCACCGACGGCGACCGCCCGGGCACCGAGCCACTCGACCTGGCCGCCGACATTGCCCGTTTCGGGGCCGAGACACCGGGTGGGATCGGTATCTCCCGTCCCGCTCCCGTCGGCTGAGCTCACGGCTCACTAGGGGTTTTCGCCGACCCGCGGGTAGCGTTGGAACCCATGTCGGGTTCTGATCTCACCGCTGCCGCTACCGTCGTCGATACCTGCCGCGGGCTGGTCGACGCTGCCCTCCGCCACCTCGCCGCCACCAATGAAGGCGGGCGGGCCGATGCCATCATCGACGCCAACCAGCAGGTCGTCTACGACCTCGCCCATGCCGCCGCCGCCGTCGAGAACGCCCGCGCCGTGCTCGACTACGGCAACAAGGGTGCCCTCGAAGCGCGGATCACGTGCGCTTTTGTCGCCGAAGCGGCCTACGAGCTGGCGACCCGCACGTGGGGTCGCGAAGCCGACTGGGGGCTTGGGGTCGATGCACTCGATAGCACGCGCGTCTTCGTCGCCACCTATCGATCTCCGTCGTTCCTTGCTGCGCTGCACGACGATTTAGCGAAGGCCCAGGGCGGCCCCCGCCACCTTGATCCCGACTACGAGATGGTCGCCGACACGTTCCGCCGCTTTGCTGCCGAGCAGGTCAAGGAGCAGGCCGAACACGTGCATCGTCACAACGACGACGTACCCGAATCGCTCATCGCCGGCCTCGCCGAGATGGGCGGGTTCGGCCTCTCCGTGCCGGAGCAATACGGCGGGTTCTCGACTGGGGACAGCGGCGAATACGTCGGCATGGTCGTGGCTACCGAAGAACTCTCCCGGGCCTCGCTCGGGATCGGTGGTTCGCTCATCACTCGGCCGGAAATTCTTACGCGCGCTTTGGTTCGGGGAGGCACACCTGCACAAAAAGCGTCGTGGCTTCCTCGCGTGGCCACCGCTGAAGTGCTTGGCGCAGTGGCCGTGACCGAGCCCGATTTCGGGTCCGATGTTGCGGGGATCAAAGTGACCGCCACCCTCAACACTGAGGACACGCACTACGTGATCAACGGCGTCAAAACGTGGTGCACATTTGGTGCCCGCGCCAACGTGCTGCTGCTCCTCGCCCGAACCGATCCCGATCGTTCGAAGACACACCGCGGTCTGTCGTTGTTCATCGTCGAAAAGCCCATTGGCGACTCACACGGCTTCGTCTTCGATCAGCCCGAGGGAGGTCGGATGGAGGGCCGTCCGATCGACACCATCGGCTACCGCGGCATGCACTCCTACGAGATTGCCTTCGACGCCTGGCGAGTGCCCAAGGAGAACCTCATCGGCGAGGAAACTGGCCTCGGCAAAGGCTTCTACTTCCAGATGGAGGGCTTCGAAAATGGTCGCCTACAGACGGCCGCTCGCGCCGTCGGCCTCATGCAGGCGGCCTACGAAGCTGCCGTGGCGTATGCCCAGAACCGCGTCGTGTTCGGCCACAACATCGCTGATTACCAGCTCACCAAGGTGAAGCTCGCCCGCATGGCCGTGGTCATTCAGGCGGCCCGTCAGTTCTCCTATGTGGTCGCCAACCTCATGGGCAAGGGCGAAGGCGCCATGGAGGCGTCGATGGTGAAGGCCTACGTGTGTCGCGCCGCCGAATGGGTGACCCGCGAAGCCATGCAGATCCACGGCGGCATGGGCTATGCCGAGGAGTACTCCGTGTCGCGATACTTCGTCGACGCGCGCGTGCTGTCGATCTTCGAGGGAGCCGATGAGACGCTGTGTCTCAAAGTGATTGCGAGGAAACTGCTCGAAGGAGTGGGCACGAAATAAGCGCGCCTAGCGCAGGCTTGGAATCTCAAGTCGGCCCAGGCCGTCGATGCGTCGGAGCCACTCCTTGCGGGCGCTTGACCCGTCGGCCGTGCGGGCCAAAAGCGAAAACATCTGCGCGCGTAGGAATTCGGCGATGACCTCGGGAGCCCAACCAAGTAGTAGGAGACGCTCCGTTCGATACCCGTCGACAAACGCCTCCCACACCGACGAGGGCAGGCGACGAAACGTCATCGTCCACCACACCCAGGCGGCGTCGGCCAGCGGATTGCCGTAACCGGCGAATTCCCAATCGATGAGGGCAACGAGCTCTCCGTCGCGCCACAGCGTGTTGTGGAAGCCCGCATCGCCGTGCACGAGCGTGACGCCCACCCGAAGCGCTGGATGGGTGAGCCCGGTGTTGGTCTCGAGGAGACCAGCGACGGCTCGCCGATCAGTCGACCATCGCGAATTGAGCTCAAGACCGACGTCGTCGGGCACGTCGACCGGGCTGAGCGGGAGCTCGTGCACCGCCCGGAGGAGGCGCCCGATCTGCACAGCCCCGTGGGCCAGGTCGACCTCATCGCCCCGTTGGACAACCGACATGCCTGCTTCGGCGTCGATGGCCTCCACCACGACAATCGACCAGCGGTCGCCGTCGTCACCAACGTCGTGTCCACTCGCCACGAGGACCGGTGCTGGGATCTCCGTGTCGGCGAGATAGCGGAGCACAGCCGCCTCGCGACGAAGATCAGCGCGCTTTGTTTCGTCACTGTTCGCCTTGACGACCACGGCTCGGCCGTCGAGCGTGGTTGTGAACGTGGTGTTCGAGAATCCGCCGACTGTCGGCCTGATGCGGCCAACCTCTCCGATCCCATCGAGGTAGGCACGAACCGGTCGCGGAACAACGACGGCGAGCTGCGACATCAGCTGTATCGAGAGCGACCGACGCGACCGCGTCGACGCTCGAATCGATCCACCGCAAGATCGATCAGCTTCTCGACCAACTGGGCGTGCGACACCCCGGCGGCCTCCCACAGTTTGGGGAACATCGAGATGGGGGTGAAGCCCGGAATGGTGTTGGCCTCGTTGATGACCCAACCCCGACCATCGCCGCCGGTGGAACCGTCGTCGAGAAAGAAGTCGACGCGGGCCATACCCTCACATCGCAACGCCCGGTAGGCCGCCTCGGCCAGTCGTTTCCCGTCGGCCAGTTGCTCGGCTGTGAGCGTGGCCGGAATCGCATAGTTGGCGTTCGCCAAAACGTATTTGTCTTCGTAGTCATAGAACGTGGCGCCAGGAAAGATCTCACCGGCCGACGACACTTCGACAACGTCGTTGCCGAGCACGGCGAACTCGATCTCACGTCCGACGATCGTTTCCTCAACGACGACGGTGTCGTCGAAGCGCATTGCCACTTCGAGCGCATCACGAAACGACTCCGCCGAATCTGCCTTGGAGACCCCGACCGACGAGCCCATGTTGGCGGGCTTCACGAATACCGGCCATCCAATGTGCTCCAGGACCTCCGTCGTGAAGGCCGCGACCGCGGCACCGTCGGCGAGGTCCCACGACCGACGGGTCAGCCACTTCGCCTGGGCGATGCCAGCAGCGGCCAGCATGACCTTGGCCACCGACTTGTCCATCGACACCGCTGAGCCGAGCACGCCGGGACCCACGTAGGGCACGCCCGCCAACTCGAGAAGCCCCTGCATCGTTCCGTCCTCACCATTGGGGCCGTGCAGGACGGGAATCACCACCGGCAAATCATCGGTGTGCAAAGCGTCGGCCGTGCCGGCCGCCGGAAGCGCGGCCAGCAGCGAGGTCGAAGGACCACTGAGCTCGACTTGCGCCAGCGACTCGGTGCCGATCTCACGACGATGCAGGGCCAATGCCGAATCACTCACCGACCACGCGCCACCGGGCGAGATGCCAATCGGCAGTACGTCGAACCGTTCGGGATCGAGCGCTCGCAAGAACGTGACGGCCGACGTGCGCGACACATCGTGCTCGGCCGACCGTCCCCCAAACAACAACACCACCCGACGCCGCGTCATCCGACCTTGCCGACTCTGCTCGACCGTCGAAGCGACGGTGCCCGCCCACTCATCATCCGACCTTGCCGACTAACACAGCCCTGATCCCCAACCCCATGATGAACAGACCGCCGAACCCGTAGAGCAGATACAGCTTGTGGCGCAACTGGTAGCGGTAGGCGTAGAGAAAGCCGACGGCAATGATCCCGACGAAGCCGTAGAACATGTGGAACTGCGGCGGCTTGATCTCTTCGTTGGTATAGAGGATCACGCCCAGGATCACCTGGATGAACACGGCGACCTCAACGGCCACCGTGAACCACCAGAGCGCCCGGGTCCGCAACGACTCCACCCGATGTGCCGCCAGCGCCCAGAGGCCGGCCATGGCGTTGCCGATGATCGTGACCCATGCCCAGGCCTTGTGCAGTGGCAGGACCGAGGCCAGGGTCAGCGCGGCGGAAGAGAGCGATGGCACGGGCACCGAAGCTACCGTGACTTGTCGTGCCGGTCCCGAACATCTCCCCACTCGCGTCAGTCGAAGCACTCATCGATGCGGTCGAGACGGATCTGCCGTTCCGTCTCGTCGGTATCGGCGGGCCGGGAGGATCGGGCAAGTCCACGCTGGCCGCGGGCCTTGCTCGTCTTCGTGCGGACGTGCAGATTGTTGCCACCGACTCGTTCTGGAACGGCTCCCAGTTCGACCTGCCCCGTTTGCGCACCGAGGTTGTCGACGCGTTGCTCGCTGGCGACCGCGCGTCGTACGACGAATGGGACTGGGCCGCCAAACGAGCAAATGGCACCCGTCGGATTGAACCCACCGGGGTCATCGTCATCGAGGGCGTTTGCGCATTGCACGAGATGTTCCGCCACGACCTCAACGTCCGCGTCTGGATTCATACCCCTGAAAACGTCCGGCTCGCCCGCGGCGTGGCCCGCGACGGCGAGGCCATGCGGGCCACCTGGACCGACGTCTGGATGCCCTCCGAAGACGCCTATATCGCCCGGGACAACCCGGTCGCCTGCGCCCACCTCCGCCTCAACGGCACCCTCCCCTACTAATCAGGTCGCAATCGCCGGCCAGCCAGCCAGCCCGAGTAGCCCAGTTCGCTGATTTGGATCGCCCAAATCGACCGTTTCGCCTCGAAACTCGGCCCAGACTCGGTGATCTGGGCGATGAAACCACCCCACTTGGGCGATCACTACGCGCCGGTGCGCCGGAACCGCTGAAGTCTTTCGGACGGGCTTCCCGCCCGGGGATCGATAGGTGATGACCGCCACACCTTTTGCCCTTACCGGACCGGCCGCCGCCGCGTTGTAGCGATCAAGTGCTCCCGGCACTTGGCTTTTGGTGCTGGCGCCAGGTCCCCCTGGTCGGTGCGAATCATCGGGTCGACTTCGTACTCCCGTTTCACGCCCAGAATCCGGGCAACAGCGTCTACTTGGGCGATTTCTCGGGCCGAATTGGGCGATGCACTACTTGATAGCGCCGCTGTCGCGGAGGCGAGCGGTGTCGGCGGCTGAGAATCCGGCCAGGGCGAGGACCTCGTCGGTCTGCTGGCCGGGGTGCGACGGCGGCGAAGCGATCTCCGGAACGGTTCGGCTGAAGCGCGGCGCCGGAGCTGGTTGGGTGACACCAGCGACCTCGACGAAGGTGGAGCGGGCCACGTTGTGCGGGTGTTTGGGCGCGTCGGCGATGGAGAGCACCGGAGCGAAACAGACATCGGTGTGCTCCATCAACTCGCACCAGTGGTCGCGGGTCTTGGTCCGGAACAGCTCCTGAAGCTTGACCTTCAGACTCGGCCAGTTCGACTGGTCCATCTGAGCATCCCACTCGGAGCCGTCGAGGCCGGCCAGTCGGCGAAGCTCGGCGTAGAACTGGGGCTCGATCGAACCGACGGAGATGTAGGTCCCGTCGGAGCACTCGTAGACGTCGTAGAAGTGGGCGCCGGTGTCGAGCAGGTTGGTGCCCCGCTCCGGCTTCCAGGCACCCATTGCGGCAAAGGCGTGGAACATCGTCATCAACGTGGCGGCACCATCGACCATCGCCGCATCCACGACCTGGCCCTTGCCGGAGCGCGCCGCTTCGAGCATGCCGCAGACCATGCCGAAGGCGAGGAACATGCCGCCGCCGCCGAAGTCCCCGACCAGGTTGAGCGGCGGCACCGGCGCCTGCCCGGCCCGGCCCATCGGCTCGAGGGCACCGGCGAGCGAGATGTAGTTGATGTCGTGACCAGCGGCCTGCGCGTACGGGCCGGTCTGGCCCCAGCCGGTCATGCGGCCGTAGACAAGGCGCCCATTCCGAGCGAGGCACTCGTCGGGTCCCAGGCCAAGACGTTCGGTGACTCCGGGGCGGAAGCCTTCGAAGAGTCCGTCGGCCTTCTCGACGAGACGCATCACCACGTCGACACCCTCGGGATGTTTCAGGTCGACGCCGATTGATAGGCGGCCGCGGTTCGAAATGTTCTTCGGCGGCTCAGCCGGATCGCCGCCCCGCACCGACTGCGAACGCTCAATACGGATAACCGTGGCACCCATGTCGGAGAGGAGCATGCCGGCGAAGGGGCCGGGGCCGATTCCGGCAAGCTCAAGGACAGTAAGACCGTGCAAAGGACCGCTCATGGTTGTCCATGCTCGACGCTGCGGTCGAGTCCGAGCAAGTCAACCGTTGCTGACGACGCGAGTCCCGAAGGCATAGTCGCCGAGTCGACGCCGATGCGGACTGCTCAAAATGATGAGGAAGTCGATCGGAAGCAACGGCAGAAGAAGCGGCAGGATCCCCCGCATGGCGGCCCGAACGGCTGAGACCTCATCGCCATTCACTCGAACGACGCGCAAGCCGAGCAACAGCTTGCCTGGCGTCGCCCTCCACAGAAGGAGCGGGATGAGCGTCAACAGCAGCCACGCGCCACCGGCGACGACGGCGATCACTTCGTTGTGGGAGAAGCGGTCTGGATAGGCCGACAGCATGCCGCGGTAGCCAAGGAACCCAACCGCGGCGTGAACGGCGATGTCCACAATGAACGCCAGGAGACGCGCCGAGTGGTCTGGCACATGTTTGCCGCCGACACCGCGTCCAAACAGGTGGAACTCGCGCTCGCGTCGCATGAGTTCTTCGACGGTGAGGGGCTTGTCCTTCGTCGGTTCGCCGAACTCGGGTTCGGGGATTTCCCACCACGAATGCACGTCTTCGGGGAGCCACCAGTTGGCGACCTCCTTCGATCGCTGCACGTTGGCCGGATCGTCGGGATCGATGCGGATCGATGCGCCGATTGGCTTGGGGGCCGACGCCGGCACCGTGCCCGTTCTTGGGTCGACCCCGGTCGAGGCTGCGTCGTGAATCTCGACGGGCGGAGCGAGCGACGTGACCGTCGGCCTCGGTGCCGCGGCCTCCGGAGGGTGGGCAATTGGCTCGGAAGCCGCTGACTGCGGAACGGCCACGTGCTCTGCGGCGTCGGGCTCGTCGAGTAGCAGCGCCGGCGCGCTTGCCGTTTCGTTCGCCGGCGTCAGGGCCCCGGCGGCCGCCACGGACGACGCGCTGGCCTCCGCTTCCGCAAGCCGCTTCAAGAGACTCATTACGACGGGACATCGACGCGACACCGTGGCGCCGAGATCATCAATCCTGATGATCGATCGGCACCCGGCCACAATGGTGGCAATGAAGCAACGTCATGCCACTGCGCCGGGCCGGGTCAACCTGATCGGTGACCACACGGACTACACCGGTGGGCTCTGCCTTCCCATGGCCATCGATATGGGAACAACGATTGTCGGGCACTCGACAAATGGCCCTTCCGTCCATTTGCGCTCGGCCGACGAGGAGCTCCCCGCCACCGTGTCGATCGACGTCGTTGATCCAGCATCAGCCACACCCGAGTGGGCTCGCTATGTCGCCGGAGTGGTCCATGAGGTTCGGCCGAAGCGCGGCTTCGACGGCGATGTGTCAACCACGATCCCGATCGGCGCCGGTCTGTCGTCGAGCGCGGCGTTCGAAGTAGCCCTCGCCTTGGCGCTCGGTTTCGAAGGTTCGGTGCTGCAACTGGCGAAACTCTGCCAGCGAGCCGAGAACCTTTCGTCGGGAGTTCCGACCGGCATTCTCGATCAGCTGGCGAGCGCCGGCGGTCGGGCCGGCAAGGCCATGATCATGGACTGCCACGACCTCAGTCTGACCTACGTCGACGTGCCCGACCACGCTGACATCGTCGTGATTCATTCGGGACAGGAGCGCACGCTGACCGGTTCGGAGTACCCGACGCGCGTCGCGCAGTGCGCCGCCGCCGAGGCGCTCATTGGACCACTTCGCACGGCCTCACTCGCCGACGCAAACACCATCGAAGATCCGGTGATTCGTCGACGAGCGCGTCACGTCGTTACCGAGAACCAACGAGTGCGCCACTTTGCACGCGCGCTTAGCAGTGGTGACATGTATGCGGCGGGCGCGGTCATGACCGAGAGCCACGTGAGCCTGCGCGACGACTACGAAACGTCCACTCCAATCATCGATGCGCTCATCGACGAACTCCAATCGACGCGGGGCGTCTTCGGGGCGCGCATCACCGGCGGTGGCTTCGGTGGGTGCGTTGTTGCGCTCGCCGAGCCCGGCGCCATTG
>JAYSTV010000343.1:0-7375 GCA_043719425.1 Acidimicrobiia bacterium
AGAGATTCCGCCGCACTCCGGTCGGGGACATCAGCAAAGCGGACGCGCCAGCGGTCTTGGTGGGCAGCGCTGGCGGAGACGACGAGTCGGCGCCCGTTCGCGGTGTGGAGCACCGACCCGACAGCCATGCGCTCGGGACGATTTGATGTCAGAACGACGATGAGCTCGCCCTTGAGGCCGTGTGGTTTGGCAATGCGTCCGACGGACAGCAGGCCGACGGGCGCCACCGGTGGCGAGTTAGTCGATGATGTCGACGCGAACGTCGACGCCGTCACGAGCGCCTGCGGCACGGGTGACGGTTCGGATGGCCTGCGCCGTGCGTCCGCGACGACCAATCACCTTGCCCATGTCGTTCGGGGCAACGCTCAATTCGAGGGTCAGACCCCCGCGGCTACGCGACGACGCAATCTCCACGCCGGAAGGATCATCGGTGAAGGATTCCGCCAGGTACTGCAACACTCGGCGAGCGGACGGGCCGTCGACCTGATTGTCGTCGGACACGTTGGCTACTTGGCCGCAGCCGTTTTGGCGGGCTTGGGAGCCTTGGCAACCTTCGGCGGCTTGGAGGCGGCGAACTGCTCGGCTGCACCGGAGATCTTGATCAACTTCGCCACGGTCTCGGAGGGCTGCGCACCATTGCTCAGCCACTGAACGATCTTGTCGTTGTCGAACAAGATGCGCGACGGGTCCTGGCGGGGTTCGTAGGTCCCCAGGATCTCGATGAACCGGCCATCACGGGCGTTGCGCGAATCGGCAGCGACCAAACGGTAGGTCGGCTGCTTCTTCTTTCCCATGCGCATAAGGCGGAGCTTGACGGCCACGATGTTTCTCCTCGAAGTGAATCCATGCCCGCACAGCGAGCCGAACAACAGTAGCCGCGCCACGCACCCCGCCATAACGCTGGTCCTCGTTCAGCGCTTCTTTTTCTTCTTCTTGTTGGCTGGGCCGCTCTGGGTGCCGGGAGCGGTGACCCGGCCGCCGGTTGGGCGGTTTCCTGGACCCGAGAGGCCGGGCAACGACGGCGGACGCGGTCGCAGGCCCGGTCCACCCGGCCCACCCGGCAGGCCACCGCCCTGCTGCAGGGAACGGAGCTGCTCGGGGTCGATATCGCCCGCCTTGATGGCCTTTTGTACCGCCCGAGCCTGTTTGAATTTGCCGCCACCGCCTTTCAGGACCTGCGCCATGCCCGGGCCCAACGACTTCATCATCTTCTGCATCTCGTTGAACTGCTTGATCAACGCGTTGACCTCGCCGATCGGCCGACCGCTCCCCCGGGCCACCCGCTGACGACGCGAGGCGTTGAGCAAATCAGGATCGTTGCGTTCGGCAGTGGTCATCGACATGACGATGGCCTCGACCCGATCGAACTCGCGCTCGTCAATGTCGACGTCCTTGAGCTCTTTCGACATGCCCGGCATCATGCCGAGCAGATTCTTGACCGGGCCCATTTTGCGAACGGCACGGAGCTGATCCACGAAATCGGTCAGCGTGAACGTGCCCGCCATGAGCTGCTCGGCGGCCTTCTCGGCTTGACCGGCATCAAAGGCCGCTTCGGCCTGCTCGATAAGCGTCAGCACATCGCCCATACCGAGGATGCGGGAGGCAAGCCGTTCGGGATGGAACTGATCGAAGTCGGCGATCTTTTCGCCGGTCGACGCGAACGCAATCGGCTTGCCGACAACGTGCTTGACCGACAGTGCGGCGCCTCCGCGCGCATCGCCGTCGAGTTTGGTGATGATGACGCCGTCGAGCGCCAGGGTCTCGTTGAACGCCTTGGCCGTGGCCACCGCGTCTTGCCCGGTCATGGCATCGATGACCAAGAACGTGAAGTGGGGTGACACCGCCTCGCTGACCCGCCGGACCTCGTCCATCAACGCCACATCGATACTGAGGCGACCGGCGGTGTCGACGATCACCACGTCGCGGCCTGTTCTTTCGGCTTCCTCCAAACCGTGGCGGGCGACGGTGACGGGATCCGATGATTCGCTGTACACCGGCACGCCGACCTGGTCACCGAGAACACGAAGCTGCTGCACGGCGGCGGGCCGCTGAAGGTCGGCACCAACCAGCAGCGGGTTGCGTCCCTGGCTCTTGCACCACCGGGCCAACTTGGCCACGGTCGTCGTTTTGCCCGCACCCTGCAAACCGGCGAGAAGAATCACCGTTGGCGGTTTCGCCGCGAACTGGAGCTGGAATGTTTCGCCGCCCAACGTGGCCACGAGCTCGTCGTGGACGATGCGGATGACCTGCTGGGCCGGATTGAGCGCCTGGCTCAATTCGGCTCCAACGCACGCCTCGCGGATCCGGTCGACGAAGCCTCGGACCACGATGAGGTTCACGTCGGCTTCGAGGAGCGCCACGCGAATTTCCCGCAGAACTTCGTCGACCTCCGCTTCGCCGAGTCGACCTCGGCCTTTGAGCTTGGTGAAGATCGCGTCGAAGCGGTCGGAAAGGCTGGCAAACATGAGGGCTGGATTGTACGGCTGAAGGCGACCGGGGCGAGCCCGACCGCCCCTACGCTCGGTCCGTGTCCAAACGGCCGAGCCCCCTATTCCTGCTCCTGATCGCCGCGGCGATCGCCGCCGGGGCCTACGCCTGGACGGAGGACTTCACGGCACGGACCTATGCCGTCTTCGTGTTTGTCCTGATCGGTTGGGTCGTGTCGCTTTGTCTGCACGAGTTCGCCCATGCGCGTACCGCCTTTTCCGCCGGGGACACGAGCGTGGCCGACAAGGGGTACCTAACCCTTGATCCGCGCCGGTATCTCCATCCCGGGTTGTCGATCCTCATGCCGATTGTGTTTCTTCTCATGGGCGGTATTGGCCTCCCAGGCGGTGCTGTTTGGATCCAGATGGGTGCCATCCGGACACGTTCTCAGCGGAGTCTCGTCTCGGCGGCCGGACCACTCACCAACCTCGGGTTGGGGATCCTCCTGTCGCTGCCATTCCGGCTGTTCCCGTCGATCATTGAGCGGCGGCCGATCTTCGCTTCCGCCTTGGCCTTTCTCGCTCTTCTCCAGTTCATCGCCGCATTGCTGAACGCTATCCCGCTGCCGGGGCTCGACGGGTTTGGCGTGCTTGAGCCGTACCTACCGAGGTCGTTTCTCGAAACGATCGCTCCCTACCGGCAGTACTCCATCGTTGTGCTGTTCATCCTGGCCTGGCGTACCCCGTGGTTCGCCGATCTCGTGTTCGGCAATTCGCGGACGTTGCTCGAACTCGTTGGCGGCGACAGCGTGTTGAGCGGCGTGTCACAGGTGGGCTCACTGCTCTTTCGGTTTTGGGAGCGATGACGAAGCGATAGGTCGTTCGCCTCAAAAGCAAACTGAACGCGTGACCAGTTCGCATCGGGTCGACAAGAATGCTCGTCATGTCTCGGGTTGTGGTTACTGGCGGAGCAGGATTCCTAGCGTCACACGTGTGCGATGCGTTGCTAGCTCGAGGTGACGAAGTTGTCGCCCTGGACAACTTGGTCACCGGTTCGCTCGACAACATTGCCCACCTTCGAGACAACACCAAGTTCTCGTTTCGTCACCACGACGTGTGCCAACCGTTCAGCGTCGACGGCGCCGTGGACGCCATCATGCACCTCGCCTCACCGGCGTCGCCCCGGGACTATCTCGATCATCCGATCGAAACGCTCGATGTCGGCAGTATCGGGACCCGAAATTCGTTGGAGTTAGCGAAGGAGAAGGGCGCACGGTTCTTCCTGAGTTCAACCAGCGAGGTCTACGGTGACCCTGCGGTGCATCCGCAGCCGGAATCGTATTGGGGCAACGTCAACCCAATCGGACCGCGCAGTGTGTACGACGAAGCGAAGCGCTTCGCCGAAGCGATGACGTTCGCTTACCACCGCGCCCACGGCGTACCGGTCCGCGTCGTACGCATCTTCAATACCTACGGCCCGCGGATGCGACCCAACGATGGCCGCGTGGTCTCGAACTTCTTGGTCCAGGCCTTGCTCGGCGAGCCGATCACGATCTACGGGACCGGCCAGCAGACTCGCTCGTTCTGCTACATGTCCGATCTTGTCCGCGGGTTTCTGGCGTTGATGGATTCCGATGAAGTCGGTCCGATCAACATCGGCAATCCTGGGGAATTCACCATCGCCGAGCTGGCCGCGTTGGTTATCGAAATCACTAGGTCGTCGTCGACACTGGTCTACGAACCGCTGCCTCAGGATGACCCCACCCAGCGCAAGCCCGACATCACGTTGGCATCCGAACGCCTTGGATGGCAGCCAACTGTTGCGCTTCGTGAGGGACTCATCAGCACCGCTTCATACTTTGCCGATCTTCTCGGCGTAAACACGGAAAGGCTCTCCGCATGAAAGTCGTCATCATCGGATCTGGCTATGTCGGACTGGTCACCGGGGCCTGCTTGAGTGACACCGGCGCAACCGTCGTGTGTGTCGACGTCAACGCCGAAAAGATTGAACGTTTGACTCGTGGCGAAATGCCGATCTACGAGCCGGGCCTCGAAGCCTTGGTGCTGCGAAATGTCGCCAAACAACGTTTGCACTTCACCACGGATCTCGGTGATGCGCTACTCGACGCCGACGTTGCCTTCATCGCAGTTGGTACGCCCCCCGGTGATGATGGTTCAGCCGACCTCAGCCAAGTGTTGAGTGTCGCCGATTCCATTGGCCAAGCGTTGTCAAGGCGCCCAACGCCATACATCGTCGTCGTGACCAAATCGACCGTGCCGGTCGGCACGGCGGCGAAGGTCGCAGGTCGACTGCAGTCGAGCCTCCAAGCCCATAGCCAGCCCGACATCACTCCGTCCGAGTTCGATGTGGCGTCGAATCCCGAGTTCCTGAAAGAGGGCGCGGCGATCGAAGACTTCGCTCGCCCCGACCGTATCGTCATCGGGGTCGAAACCGAACGGGCCCAGGCTGTTCTCGAGCGTTTGTACCGACCCTTTCTCCTCAACGCCCGACCCGTGATATTCATGGACATTGCGTCGGCTGAGATCACCAAATACGCGGCCAACGCCATGCTCGCCCTCCGCATCAGCTTCATGAACACGATTGCTTCGCTGTGCGACGCAGTTGGAGCCGACGTGTCTCTCGTACGCCGCGGCATCGGCAGCGATGCCCGGATCGGTCAGTCGTTTCTCTATGCCGGACCTGGCTATGGAGGGTCATGCTTCCCGAAAGATGTGCGAGCGTTGCACGCCACCACGGAGGGGTTCGGGATCGACTTCGGCCTGTTGCGCGAAGTGGAGGCCGTCAACGACCGGCAGAAGAGTGTTCCGGTAGCAAAGCTCCGCGCGCTTCTCAATCGGTCCGAGTCACTCGACGGATTGGCCATCGCCGTTTGGGGCCTCGCGTTCAAGCCCAACACCGATGACATTCGTGACTCGCCGGCCCTCACCGTCATCGGTGAACTTCTCGCCGCCGGCGCCTCCGTGCGTCTGTACGACCCGGTCGCCACCCTCTCGCCGGGCATGTTCGAAGCCGTGGTCGTCTGCGACGATCCCTACAAGGCGACCAACGGCGCCGACGCGCTGATGCTGTTGACCGAATGGCCGGAGTTCCGCAATATCGATCCGTCGCAACTCCAGTTGCGCCAGTCGCTCATTGTCGACGCGAGAAATGTGCTGGACACGGAAACGCTGGCAGAACATGGCTTCACCATTGCCTCGATCGGCCGGCCCACCGTTCTCCCGATGTAGGACTCCCGTCGTGGAGCGCGGCCAAGGGCGCCCGAAAGCGTGTAAGCCGTCGTCGACCGAAGCCGCTTGCCGGTCAACAGACAATCAGTACCCGAAGTCGTCGGCGTCGACACGCGTCGCCAAACAAGGCGACCGTTCGACCGGAACGCTCCCGCCGGCAACGCAGGGTGGAGCCACGAACGCGCACCGTACGACCGCGTCGGGTTAGGGCAATCGAGGCCACCAAAACTCCGATGGCGCTTGAGCGATTTTACATCGTTCTCCTCTCCTCGTGCTTCTCGACGTGCTGACACTACGTGGGAGGATCGTTGGCTGATGTCTGCGCTTGAATCTTTTCGCCCCGGTGTTCGAGACTGGCAGTCGTCCACGGCGCAATCCTTCGCCGTCGACGTGCTCGACCGGCTCGGTTCTTTGGATCCGTCCACGCTCGACGACCGGCTTCATGCCCTGGTGGAGTCACAAGAACGCCTCGTGAATGAGCGCTGCTTGAACCTCTATGCCGGGACGAATGTGCCGAACCCGCGAGCAGCGCGGCTGCTCGGTTCGTCGATCGGAAGTCGACCGAACCTGGGATCTCCGGGCGACACCTACAACCGCGGCATGAATGCCGGGAGTGAGATCAGCCTGGTCACGGGAGCACTGGTCGGCTCGCTCTTCGGTGCAGCCTACGTGGAAACCCGCGTTCCATCGGGCTCGATTGCCAATCAGTACGTCTACTTAGCAACGTGCCGGCCGGGCGACAACGTGATTGCGTTTTCCGATGCCGCCGCGGGCCACGTCACCCATCACGCTGCGGGTGCCGCCGGATGGCTCGGCCTCGTCACTCACGACGCGTCGTGGGACGACAGTCGGATGGATATCGACCTGGACCGTTTCGCTGAACAAGTGGAGCAGATCCGTCCTCGCCTGGTCATCGTGGCCGGCAGCATGTGCCTGTTCCCGTACGCCGTGGCATCGATTCGGGCAATTGCTGATCGGGTCGGCGCGACCGTGCTCTATGACGCCGCCCATATGGGCGGAATGATTGCCGGCGGACGCTTTCAGGACCCGCTCGCCGAAGGTGCCCACGTGATGACGGGCTCCACGTACAAGAGTTTTGGTGGACCGCCATCGGGCATGATCTTGACCAACGACGCTGACCTCGCCGAACGACTCGACGCCATTGCCTACCCCGGCTTCACCGCCAACTTCGACCTCGCCAAGACGGCGGCGCTCGGCCTGGCCGCCATTGATCTGCACACGTATGGTCGCGCCTACGCCGACCAGTGCATCGCCAACGCTCAGGCACTCGCGGGTGCGCTGCTTCATGAAGGTGTCGATGTGTTCGGCGTGCCCGGGCGGGCCGACCATCCGGACCTCGTCGGCGGACCACCGTTCACGGTCAGCCACCACGTTGCCATCGCCGCTGGTGAATACGGTGGCGGCAATGCGGCCGCGAAGGTCCTGGAAGCGGCGAACATCCTGTGCTCGTCGATCGGCCTCCCGCTCGCGCCCATAGCGGGCGACGCAAACGGCCTTCGTCTTGGCACCCAAGAACTCACCCGCTGGGGTCTGCGCGAGCCCGCGATGATTCACGTCGCGCGCCTGTTCGCCGACGCGCTCCTCGTACGTCGAGACGCAGCTGCGATTGCCATCGATGTCGCCGTCATGAAGGCGGAGTTCTCCACCGTCCAATTCGTCACCCCCTAACCCACCCGAAC
>JAYSTV010000344.1:0-7375 GCA_043719425.1 Acidimicrobiia bacterium
TCACCCGCGGCGTCGAGCGGGGCCGGGGCATGCGGTATACGTAGGCACTCATCGCACCGTGGAGGATGAAGTTCACCGTGAAGAGATTGTTCGCCGTCCAGGCCATCCACCGAGGCATCCCGAAGCGCGGCTCGGCCCATGCCGACGAAGTGGCGAGCACCAGCCAGACCAGGGTGACCCATGCGAGCTGCCGATTGGCGTTGGTGATCCGTCGAATCCGAGCCGCCGTTCGGACCTCTCGCGTCGGCACGACCCAGCGTCGGCGACGTCCGGATGCGAGAACCGGCACCACGGGCTGATTCGTCTCGACGCCCGTCTCTCCTGATCGATCGATGGCGGCGGTGTTGGTGCCGAGGTACGACGCGATCACTCGCTCGTCGGCCAGGACGGTGTCGGGATCGCCAACCGCAAGAACCGATCCAGTCTCCATGACGACAATGCGATCACTAAGTGCACGTATGAATGGCATGTCGTGCTCAATCACAACTATCGTGGTGCCCAACTGTTCGCGAACCGATCGGATCACGCCAACGAGCGCCTCCGTTTCGCGTTGGGCAATACCCGCCGACGGTTCGTCGAGGAGGAGCACGTCGGGGTTGAGCGCAATCATGCAAGCGATCTCGGCTATGCGGCGCGTCCCTGTCGATAGGGTCGACACGACCGAGTCGGCGTATCCGGCAAGACCGCACATTCCGAGCAGTTCGTCGGCCAGGTCGCGTTGGCGGCGCTCATGGCCGCGCAGACCCAAGAGGGCTGGGACTACCCGCGTGCGGTGGCGCCGTTCCAAGGCCACGAGCAACGCCTCGCGGACAGTGAAGGTGGAAAACAACCCGGCATCTTGAAACGATCGGATGATGCCAAGACGAGCTCGCTGTTCGGCGTTGAGTGTCGAGATGTCGCGACCTCGAAAGAAGATAGACCCGGCATCTGGTTTCACGAAACCGCCGAGCAACTCGAACACGGTTGTCTTGCCTGCGCCATTTCCACCAATAAGGCCAAGCGTCTCACCTTGGCGTAGAGAAAGATCCACACCGTCGACGGCGCGGACACCGCCGTAGTACTTCCGAAGACCGCGGGCTTCGAGGACGACACCGTCAAAGGGTTCGCGGCGATGGACAAAACTTCCGAGGGCGAAACCGGCCGGGCGCAAACCGGGCGCTGGGGCATCGACCGATCGCCGGCTGAACGACGCCACGAGACGATTGAGCAGACCGCCAATGCCTTGCGGTGCGGCGAGCAGCAGGGCCAGCCATCCGAATGACGTCGCCGCCAGCCCAGCATTGTCGAGCGGAAGAAACCGAGGAATACCAACGAGATACAGGGCGCCAAGAAGCGACCCGAAAACTCCCTGCAGTCCACCGAGAACCGCCGCAGCCACGATCGTGATGCTCTGCGACGAAGGAAAGTTCGCTGCGGTGATGTTGGACGCAGCAACGCCAAGGAGAAGACCCGATGCCCCGGCGACAAAGCCGGCGAATGCAAACGACGACGCTCGGGTGGCGAGCGCGCCGACGGTGAACCCGCGCGCCTGGTTCTCGTTGTCTCGCAGTGCTCGCATCCGCCGACCGAGTCCGCTGCGATTCACGTTGTGCACGGCGAGCGCGAGCACGAGATACACGCCAACGCAGAACCCAAATCGCGCCTGCGACGTGCGGAGATCAACGCCCGCGAGCTTGATGTCGTCGAGTGCTCGACCAAAGCCCGCCATCCAGGTTTGCGCCAACAGCCATTCCCGGGTGACCACGGCAAACGAAAGGGTGGTTACGGCGGCGAACAGGCCGCGCAGCCGCAGGCCCGGCAAGCTGATAAGCATGGTCGTAAGCGCGCCTACGACCCCAGCGGCGAGCAGGCCCGCCAGTATCTCGCCGGTCGAGGTGGTCACGCGAATGCCGACGACGGCGCCGACTCCGGCAACGGCGAACTGGCCGAGCGAGAGCTGTCCGGACATACCGGTGATGACAAAGACCGAAAGCGCGATCGAGGCGGTGGCCACCACGAACATCAGCGACACAGCTGTGGCGCTGGAGCCAAGGAGTCCAACGATCACCAATCCGGCCCCCAGCGCAGCGCTCACCACCCTGGCGATCAGTCGGCTGCGACGGGGAAGCCTGACCGGGGCGATGCTCATCCAACTCGACGCCTCGTCGTCTCGCGGGCCCGTGCGCCGCTGCAGCATGAGGCCAACGAAGACCACGGCGAACATCGCCAGCTGAACGGCTCCACCCGAGTCGACGTTGAAGGCCACGACCTCTTGGAAGACGCCCAGCGCCAAGCCTGCCGTGAAGGCGATACCGAGCGAACGGAATCGCGCGATCACTGCGGCGGCAATAGCCGGTACGAGTAGCGCTGGTCCGGCCGTCGCCGCGGCCGCCGACCCGAATGCTCCCGTGACCAGAATCGACGACAGGCCCGACAGCGCTCCAGCGATACCCCACGCCATGGCCGACGCGCGCCTCGGGCTGAGGCCGGCCAAGCGGGCCGCATCCGGATTGGCTGCGGCGCCGCGGATCGTTCGCCCCAGTCGCGTACGCGAAAGCATGAGGGACACGACGATCACTGCAAGCGGGCCCAGGATCATGATGGCCGTAAAGGCCGGAT
The DNA here is from genome assembly GCA_043719425.1 of Acidimicrobiia bacterium. Taxonomy (GTDB): domain Bacteria; phylum Actinomycetota; class Acidimicrobiia; order Acidimicrobiales; family JANYDT01; genus JANLQX01. Next base: position 2,599 of record JAYSTV010000344.1, read on the forward strand.
TCATGGTGAGGGAATCGAGGTGCCACTCGGGAAAGCCCGGCGGGAGCGGCATCGTCGATGTGGCCTCACCTCGCACCGCCGCAACGAGAAAGACAAGGAACTGCGAAAGGCCGAGGGTGGCCACCACCGTCATCACCTTCGGAGCATTCCGTAGTCGCCTGATGACCACGACCTCGCACAGGGCGGCGACGGTGGCGGCAGTGCCCAGCGCCGCGGGAAACGTCATCCAGTACGGCACGTGACCACGGGTCACAAGCAGCTCGACCATCGCCGAAGCAACCAAGCCAAGCTCGGCGTGGGCGAAGTTGATGATCCCGCTCGACCGATAGACCAGCACGAGGCCGGCGGCGAGAAGAGCAAAGACCACTCCCGACGCCAGCCCCCGAACGATCGTCGGGCCGGTGATGCTCAGCGCAAACAGCATTGAACGTACCGGCCCGACTCGCGTTTCAAATCTTGCTTACGCCGCTCAGAAGTCCTTCACCTGGTTGCCGAGAATCCAGCAGCCACCGGACTTCGGCGTCGTGATGTTGCCGTTGGCGTCGGCAATTCGGCCGCAGGTCTCGTCCCACGTGAACACGCGGTAGCCACCACCGCCGTCGTAGCGCTTGTCACCGAAGGTGACCTTGTATGCGCCCGGCGCCTTCCATGAACTACCGAGCTGCGAGGCTGAAGCGGAAATGCCCTGCACGTTGAGAGCCTTGAGTGGCTTGCCAGCGATCTGGAGGAACTCCAGACCATCACACACACCGATGGCGTAGCGAGCAAGGTTGCGGCTACCGAACGCGAGACCCTTCGCGCGCATAGCGTTGATGCAGTCGTTTTCCGCCGGCTGCGGGAAAGGAAGATGTACATCATCGGTGTCCTGATACGGCGTCCAACCGATGCCCATTGCTCCGGTCAAGGTCCCGGGCTGCAGCGGCTGCAGGCCGGGACCACGCGGAATGTCGGACATGTAGCGGGGCACTTCGTTCGAGTGGGTGAGGTAGCGAGGGAAGTACTTGGCCTGTTCGGCCGAGAGCGTGAAGGCGACGCCCAGTCCCTGCTGTCCCATCAAGATCACACGATCGACCTTGGCCGCCTGAAAGCGGGCAATGGCCTTGGCCGCGTCACGGAAGAACGTGATCGGCGAATCGAAACCGGAGTAGCCAACTTCGAACTTGTCGATCCCGACTTTGGCCAACTCGGCCTTGGCCAGACCTTCAACGAGCTTGCGGTCATCGGGCGTGTCAAGAGCGAAGAGACCGACGCCGGTGGAGCCCTTGAAGAAGTCGGCGTCCTTCGCCTCTTTCAACAGCGCCGGGATCCAGCGGTCATAGGACGGTGTGGACGTTGAATAGAAGAACGGCGCCAGCTTCTGGTACACCGAGTTTTCATAGGACACGTTGCTCGGGTCGATCACGAGAACCTTCTTCTTCGCGTAGCACTCGCGCTCGTACTGAAAGGAGTGACCCTGCAAGATCACCGCGAAGACTTTGTCGTCGTTCGTGAGTGCGGCACAGATGACCGGCGACTGAGCGAAGGTGTTGCCGGCCACGTTGATCTCCTTAATCACCGGGATGATTTTGCGGCCGGCGATACCGCCGGTGCTGTTCACCCAGTCGACGAGGGCGTTGATCTGCGCGTTCTCGTCACCGACAGCTGTCGACACGGCCGATGAACCACCGCGGTTGACGACCGAGATGATGCCGATCTTCACCGTGGTGTCGGTGACACCCTGCGAGTCACCGGTCAGGGGGAAATCCGTGCTGGGCGTAGCCACCGGAGCAGCCGTTGACGCGGGTGCGGCGGTCGAGGCAGGTGCTGCCGTCGACGGGGCCGTGGTGACCTTGACCCAACGCTTTGCCTTGCCGACCTGCTTGCACTGCAGCGCACCCTCGGTGGCGCCGACCTTGGCGCACGTGCCTCCCGATTTCGCCGCAGCACCGGCGGTTCCGCTGAAGAGCAGGCTGGCAAGCAACGCCGCACTGGCGCCACTGATCAAAGCCGTTCGTGTTGCAGTCAAGGTGACCCCCCGGTCCTGTGGCGACAGTCGTCGCCTGTTGCTTCGTCAACATACAACGCCACCCATGGAAATCACAGACTCACCGCACTGTTCCGCTACCCGAAACACTCCGCCTCGCTCAATCCGTTGGATAGTTGGCGCCACGTTGTCCGATCACCGACGTCGTTTCGGCGGCAACGTGTCGCCAACGAGACATCTATCCTGACCGCCGGGCGAGGACCGCGGGGTGCGACAGCACGATCGCGTCCATGGGATTGTGATCTGACAGGTAGGCGAGAGCACACGAATGCGTGACCGGATCGTCGCCAAGATCGCTCCCTATGCGCATCCAGATTTTTGCGACCGTGCGCTGCCCGGCTGATGCGGGATCTCTCGCGCTTCACCGAGACCGGGCCAATCAACGGTCGTCAACGTGTCTGGACTCGGCACTCCAGCCGGAAGCTGCGTTTCTTGGATTTCGACGTCGTCTTCGATGCGCTGGAAGCTGGCATCAAGGTTCAAGATCGCGCCCGCGGATTGACGGGCGACGACTCGACGAGTGGTGAACGAACGACCTTCGCGCAATCGGTCACATCGAATTCGATCGGCTCAAGCGGAACTCCGCCGAGAACAAAGTATGCGTGCAGAGAATGTACAAAATGATCGGCCGGGACGGTGGCGGCGGCGGCCGCGAGGGATTGGGCAACAACCTGTCCGCCATAGACCGACCCCATGGGTAGTCGGGGGTCTGCCCGACAAACATGTTGTCATCGCTCCGACCGAGGGTGATGAGTTCAGTGAACGAGCGGGGGACGGAAACAGGCACGGCGCACAAATCTAGGGGTCACCCCACAGTGCGCCTATGCCTGCGTGTCTTCGGCACCTGGCGGAAGGAACTGCTTGGGCACGTTCTCGGTGAGTTCGACGACGCCGGTTTCCAGGTCGTAGAACGCACCCACCACACGGAGTCGGTCCTTGCGGATGCGCTCGGCGATGATCGGTGACGCCGATACCGCTTTCACGGTAAGGGCCACGTTGCGTTTGATCGTTTCGGTTAACGGGTCCACGCCCGCTTCTCCTTCGCCGTCGGTCGCCGCGTCGGTCTCCTCGGCGACCACCGTTGTTTCGGCGGAAGCGTCGGTTTCCACTGCATCCGCTTCGGTTGCGGACGTTGCGTCGGCGGCCGACCCCGGGTCGAGCGGATCTGGATCGGTCGCCGTCTCCGCCGAACCCCCCTCGGGCTTCGCCCCATCGGCCGGCTCGACCAACGCCATCTTCTTTACGTCGACGGCGGGCCGAATGGCCTCCACGAGGTAGGCGATGCTCCCCTCCACCTTTGCGTTCGAATCTACCGCTTCCATCGTCGCCTTTACCGCGCCGCACTTCTTGTGGCCGAGGACCAGGAGCAGGGGGATTTCCAATTCGTAGGCGCCGTATTCGAGGCTGCCCATCACGGCCTGGTCCACCACGTGACCCGCGGTGCGAATCACGAAGAGGTCGCCCAAACCGCGATCGAAGACCAACTCGGGCGGAACCCGAGAGTCGACGCAGCTGAAGATCGTGGCAAACGGACGTTGGCGTTCGACGACCTTCGTTCGTCGATCGGCCGATTCATTGATCGGCTTCGACGCGCCTGAAGCAAACCGAAGGTTCCCTTCGACCAATCGCGTGAGTGCCTCTTCTGGTGTCTCCACCGGCATCTCCATCGGCTCGGCCGACGACGACGAGATCAGGGGGATTTCGCAGGCGCTCAGGACCGGGGCCAGCGATGCGGAGCCAAAGAGCAATGCGACGCGTCGAAGCAACGTTCGCCGCGAGAGGGCGCTCGATTCGCTCGCATCAGCGTTCACCTGTGTATCCATCACCACGACTGATCGGCCTCCGAAGTCGAAACGTGCGGATTGGATTGACAGAATATTCTTTCCTGTATTAGATTGCCGGTATTGTGATTCGTATGTGAATCGCCTCGACAAGGAGCACGGACATGAGCACCCCCATCACGGTCGCCCACGGCGACGGCATCGGTCCCGAGATCATGGACGCCACGCTGCGTATCTTGGAAGGCGCTGGAGCTGATCTCGCCATCGAAGAGATTTCGATCGGCGAGGCCGTCTACGCCAGCGGCGCCAGCACCGCGGGGATCACCAGCGAGTCCGTTGAGTCACTTCGACGGACCAAGGTGTTCCTCAAGGCTCCGATCACAACGCCACAGGGCGGTGGGTTCAAGAGCCTCAACGTGACCGTGCGCAAAACACTGGGTTTGTACGCGAACGTACGACCGTGTCCTTCGTATGCACCGTTCGTCCGCACGAAGCATCCGGGGATGGACGTGGTAATCGTTCGTGAGAACGAAGAGGATCTCTACGCAGGAATCGAGCACCGACAGACCGACGAGGTCTACCAGTGCCTCAAGCTGATCACCCGACCGGGCTGCGAACGCATCGTCCGCTACGCCTTCGAATATGCGCGGGCTTACGGTCGCCAGAAGGTCACCGCCTTCTCCAAGGACAACATCATGAAGATGACCGACGGGCTGTTCCATTCGGTCTTCGACGAAGTGGCCACCGAGTATCCCGAGATCGAAAATGAGCACTGGATCATCGACATCGGTGCCGCCAAGATGGCCGACACACCGGAGATGTTCGACGTGATTGTGTTACAAAACCTCTATGGCGACATCCTGTCCGACGTTGCCGCCCAGATTGCCGGATCGGTCGGTCTCGCCGGATCGGCAAACATCGGCATGGAGTGCGCCATGTTCGAAGCGATCCACGGATCCGCGCCTCGACGCGC
>JAYSTV010000345.1:0-3033 GCA_043719425.1 Acidimicrobiia bacterium
CTTCGACCGCGCTCAAGACCTCGCCGACCTTTGCCCGATCGACCCACGTCGTCTCCACTCCGAGGCGGCGACCGATCTCCAACCACAGGTCGATGCTGAACCCCGAGCGTCGACCGTCGGAGCCGACGATGACGAAGGGGGCAATTGGCTTGGTGACTACACGGAGCGTCGTCGGTAGTGACGAGGACGCAGCGGAGGCCATCGGGACGCGAAACGCGCCGAGACCAAGACAGGCGACGAACGCCGCGGCCAAAACGGCACCACTACGGCGGCGTCCTCTCTTCGTAAAGCAATCCTCGGATCCCGCGTCCACGAGCGGGCATCGTAGAGGGGACCGGCAACTCTCATGTCGATCTCCGTACAGTTCCCACATGCGTGCGCGCCCGTATCCGGTTGTCTTCGCTGCCTGTTTGGTCGCGATCGGCCTCGCCCCAAGTTCCACCGTCGCCGCCCCGTCGTCGGCGCCGAACCCATTTCGGTCATCACGCCCATTGGTCATTCCCCACGGGGGTGGCGACGGGTTGTTCCCGGAGAACACGATGCTGGCCTTTGAGAAGACCATGGCGATGGGAGCCGACGTGGTTGACGTCGATGTCAACCGCAGCAACGACGGCATCTTGATCGCCTTTCACGATCCGACCGTGACTCGTGTTACCGGACAGCCAGGCCGCGTCCGCGACATGTCCTTCTCGCAACTGCAGAAACTTGACGCCGGATGGTCATTCGCAAAAGGAAAGACATCGCCATTTCGTGGAAAAGGTGTCACCATTCCGTCACTCGAATCCATCCTGAAACGTTTTCCGTCTACCCTCCTTTCTCTCGACCTCAAGGACGAGTCGACGGCGATGAATCGACCGTTGTGCGATCTCCTGACTCGATTCAATCGATCCACCGATGTGTTTGTCGGCTCGAACAGCGATGGCCAGATCCTCGAGTTCCGCCGACTCTGTCCAAACGTTCGGACGAGCGCCACGATGGTCGACGTCTATGCCACCCAGAATGCCCGAGCGACAAATGCCCCGAACTTCGTTCCAGCGGTTTCGGTGGACCAGCCGCCCTACCGAATTGGGGAGCGCACGCTCGTCGACAAAGCCTCGTTAGCGTGGGCCCACGCCCACGGAGTCGCCATATTGACGTGGGTCGTCAACGACTCCAAGGACATGGAACACCTGATAGATATCGGAGTCGACGGGATCTACACGTCGTACCCCGATCGTCTCATTGCGATCTTGAAGAAGCGGGGAAAGCTCTAGTTGCCGGTAATCCGATGCCTGAGTATGCGGTCGGAGGCGTATCGGTGGCCAGTTCGGAGTAGTTTCGTCACTGTGACGAAACCAGCGAGTAGCGATGGGGAAGGGCGGTGCCGGTGGTGTCGGCGTCCGCTGGTCGATGAGCCGGGCCGGATAGGTCGGCCCCGGGTGTTCTGTCGCCGAAGCTGTCGCCAGCGTGACTTCGAGGCTCGCCGGTTGGCCGCCGCCGCAGGCATTGGCGACTACGCGTTGATGATGACTCGTGAGCAACTGCAGCGGGTCCGTGATGATCTCTACGTTCTCGAGTGCGCGGTGGCCGACGTGCGTCGTGACCTGGCCGGTGGCATGACTAGCGCAGCCGAGTTGGGAGAGGCCCTGCGGTGGCTCTTGGACGCCGCCGACCCCGTCGTTGCCGAACACAGTCGGCTTTGAGATTTACTTGTCATAACTATGATTCTCGGCGATGTCCGAGAGAGGGCCGAGCTCCAGAACCGACCGTGAAACGTCGAAATCCAGTCGTGGCCCACATTGGAAATCGAAATCCGCACGTGCTCAATCGGTCACCAGACGGCGAGTGGGAAATGCTCACGAATATGACGGTCTCGCGTGAGGAGTTGGCATGCAGCGGCCGATGCGTCGCCAACGATGAGACGGTCGAATGGGTCTCGCGTCCACGCACACGAATCCGCTGCCGCCGTTACGGCGTGAAAAGGCTCGTCCGATCGCTTCAGATTGATCCTGGTCATCAATTCGTTGACAACCACCGGACCCGATGATGCCACTCTGCCAATCTCGTGGAGATACGTGAGTTCGAGTTCCACCATCGGTGAGATCACCGCTACTCGTTCGTCGAGAAGCAGCCGGGCCGGACCGCTCAGCTTGTCGACTTCGTTGGTGAACAGCCACACCACCACATGCGTATCAAGCCGGATCTGGTCGCCACTCATGAGACCAGTCCATCTCCACAAAATCGTCGGAGTTACCGATGACGTACCCAGGATGCTCGACAAGTCGGTCGAACATGCTCGTGGGCTCGACGGCGACGATTTTCAGCTGTCGTCCGTTTCGCTCGATGATGACCGGATCGCCCGATTCGAGCACGCGATCGAGAATGTTGTACACATCGCTCCGAAGCGCAGAGGCGGTGATTGCCATGCACAACGCTAACACGTACGATACGTCCCCGCCAACACGTACGTTCCAGCCGTTTTGCCAGCAGCAGCAGCGCCGTGGATCGCCAAGTCAGCCACTTTCCGCTCCCCCGCTTGCGGGGACCTGGCGGTTGTTGCGTTGGTCGTACAAGAGGCTGACCAGTGCACTGAGCTCGGCGATCGCGTCGTCGAGCTCATCAAGTGAGGTCGGTTCCATGGACCACACCTGGCCGACAGCATCAACGCGGGCGTTGGGTTCACGGTGTCGACAACGTGCGGGATGCATGTGCGGCGCGCTCACGCGTGCGGTGACAGGAACGTCGGTCGCACTCGCGACGGGTCAAAGGTTCGGCCCGGTCGTCCGGCCTCGATCACCACGTGGTCGAGAAACAGATGGAACGAGCGGGGATCGACGACCAACGCGGCGTCAACGGGTTGGTTCACGTGATCGGCCACCGCTCGCCGAAGTTCGGCCTCGACCGAATCGGCGGCGATCGACAGGCCACCGCACCCTCGATGGTCTGGCCCGCTGACGCAGACATACTTGCGAAGCGAACGACGGGTCACGCTGTACATCACGGCGCCGCATTTCCCACATCGCAGAAGCCCGGAAAGGGGTGAACGGCTCGGCG
>JAYSTV010000346.1:0-3030 GCA_043719425.1 Acidimicrobiia bacterium
ATAGCGATGGAGTCACACCCGGTCCCATTCCGAACCCGGAAGTTAAGCCCATCTGCGCCGATGGTACTTGGGGCGAGAGCCCCTGGGAGAGTAGGTCGCTGCCGAATTTTGTAATCAAGAGCCCCGCTGCCCTAGGCGCGGGGCTCTTGTGCGTTCCGGCGAGCGTGTTGCTGTGGCGATCGTCTCGTGCCGGCGGTGATTGCAGAGCTGCGGTCGGGAGTACCCTTTCGGCCCTATGTCTTCACCACGACCAAAGCGTCCCGGGCCTCGTGGTTCGCAAGATTCCGGCCGAGACCGGGGGCCGCGGCCAGATGCGCAAAGGGCGCGTGATGGCGGGCCGTCGAGATCCTTCGGTGTTCGCCCCGACGGCGGGCCCACGTCAACCGGAGGGCCTGGGCGTCGGACGCCGCGGGACGGCGAGGACCGAGGGGCGCCGCGACCAGCCGACGAACGTCCTCGTCGAGTCAAGGCCGACGGTAGTCGTATCGCCGATCGGGCGGATACGCCCCATCGTCCGTGGGGACCGCCAAGGCCGGCGAATGCAGAGCACCGGACTCGGTCTTGGTCCTCGACCCGAGCCACTGGCCGCCCGGATAGCGCAGAGCAAGGGGAACGTCCGTATCGGTCCCGCCCGGCCGATGCTGGCCGCGGGACGGCGCGGTCGCGCCCAGATTCCATGGACCGCACCGACGATCGTCGCGGTTCGGCGCCGTCGGGAAGACGCTTCGACACCCCGCGGGATCGTAGCGCCGATGAGTCCCGACCGGGAAGCTCGAGGAATGCTCGTCCCGGTCGTCCCTACCCATCGAGGCCGTTTGTCGATTTGGGTGACCGTCCGGGCCTCGATGGGCGTCCCCCCGCGCGCGGCGCCCGACCGGATCAGGGAACGGGCGGCCGTCCGGCCCGCCCCAGCTCCGGTGGCCGAACGCGTCCCGATACGCGCTTCGATCGGCTTCCGACCTACGCGGTGTCGCCAAGCGACGCCAGGGTAGAACGACCGTCGAGGGCCAAGTCCGACCGGGAGCCGGTGGTGCCGACCCGCACGGAATTGTGGGAATCGGCAGGTTGGGAAAGCGAAGAGGTAGCCGCTACGGCAGTCGCCGAAGCGGTGACGATTGAGCGCGTGCCGAAGCAGCGGCCCGCGCCAGCTGCCGTGAGCCGGGAATTGACGAACGCCGTCGGTCCTCGCCGTGCGCCCAAGGTCGAGGCAGCGTTGATGGAAGCGTCGAAGGCGTTCGAGCGCGAGCGGTACTCCGACGCGTTGACGATCCTGCGGACGCTCGCCGTTGAAACGCCCGACGTTCCGGCGGTTCGCGAGCTCATGGGTCTGTGTCTCTATCGCCAGGGGAAATGGAACGACGCCCTGCGGCATCTGGAACGGTTTGTCGAGTTGACCGGATCGGTCGAGCAGCACCCGGTCATCGCCGACTGCCACCGGGGTTTGCGTCATCACGACATCGTTGAAACGTTCTGGGAGGAGTTGGCGGCGTCGTCGCCGTCGGCTGAACTCGTGGCCGAAGGACGCATCGTCATGGCCGGCTCTCTCGCTGACCAAGGACGGCTGCGCGACGCCATTTCCCTGCTTGAGCGAGCGCCGCTCCAGACCAAGCGGCCGCGGGCCCACCATCTTCGGCTCTGGTACGCCCTTGGTGACCTCTACGAACGCGCCGGCGATGTGCCGAACGCTCGGGAGTGGTTTGCTCGGGTGCTGTTGCACGACGCCGACCTCGCCGATACCGCCGACCGGCTCGAAAACCTGTAGCGCTGGTTCTTCGCGGTCGGACATGCCAACCTCTCCGGGTGGCATCCTTCCCCGTTGTTCCGTCGGAAATCTCGGTTGACTGGCTGAGTCGCCAACTTGCCGAGCTCGGTGTTGACGCCACGTCGCTTCGTTCCGTCGACGCTGAGCGCATCGGCACAGGTTTGATCGGTGATAGCTACCGCATCATCCTGGGATGGCCAGAGGACCGGCCTGGCGGAGCGCCGGCCAGTCTCGTGGCCAAGCTTCCCGCCTCGGATCCGACCAGCCGGGCCGCCGGAGTCGGGTTGGGGAATTATGAACGCGAGGTTCGCTTCTACCGAGAAGTCGCCGCGACGGTTCCGATCCGGCTCGCGACATGTTGGGCTGCGGAGTGGGACGCGGCGGACGGTTCGTTTCTGCTGTTGCTCGAAGATCTCGCCCCGGCCGTGGTCGGTGATCAGCTGCGGGGCGCTTCGGTGCCCGAGGCGGACGCGGTCATCGATATGGCCGCCCGGCTTCACGCCACGCACTGGGACGCCGCGGCATTGGCTTCGTTGGGAACGTGGATGGCACGACCTGACCACGTAGACCGCGGCGCTCAGCTGGCCATGCTGTGGACGATGGCGTGGCCGCAGTTCGTCGCCCGGCACGAACATCGCCTGAGCGCTGCTGATCACCGGGTGGCCGAGCGCTTCGGTCAAGCTATCGCCGCCTGGGCCAATGACCGTCCGGGGCCGCGGACGATGATCCACGGGGACTTTCGGACCGACAACATGCTTTTCGGAGCAACGAATGGGGCTCGATGGGTGGTTCCTGTCGACTGGCAGACTCCGGCCATCGGACTCGGAGTCGGCGATGTTGCGTACTTCATCGGAGCATCGGTTCTCGCCGACGATCGACGGGCCAATGAAGAGCGTTTGGTTCGACGGTGGTTCGACGGTCTGCATGACGCAGGTGTACGCGGCTACTCGTGGGCGCAGTGCTGGGAGGACTATCGCCGGATGACCTTCACCGGCGTGGTGATGGGTGTGGTGGCGTCGATGCTCACCCCGCAAACCCCCCGGGGTGATGACATGTTCTTCGCCATGGCGTCGCGCCACCTGGCCCAGGTTCGTGATCTTGACGCGCTCGACTTGTTGAGCTGATCGGCGGGTGCTCGGCGAGCTGTCACAGGGGTGGCGCTACGGTCACCGATGTTCTTCCCCGGACCGTGCGTTCTCCTTTGACCAAAGGCTCCACCATGACCACCTCTTCCACTTCGCCGCCTCGCCGCTCCTCCTCCGTCACCA
>JAYSTV010000347.1:0-3027 GCA_043719425.1 Acidimicrobiia bacterium
AAGTCGTGCCAGGCCTGAACCACGACTTCTACGTCGTGGTGAAGAGTTTTGACGCTGATGACTCATTCGTGGGCTTTGAAGTTCAGCGCCGACGGGCAAACGGCAGGCAGCTGTGGTCACGCTTGATTGGGGCGGAGAACGACTTCATTTTGGCAATCGCCCCGATCCCGTCCGGCCTTGCGATTGCAACCTCGGCTACGGGAGATGACGATGACTCAGAGCGAAATCAGGTGTTGTCACTCAGTCTGCGAGACGGCTCGACCGTTTGGAGCAAAGAGCTCGAACATGAACCATCTCCGTCTGCGATTGTTGCCGATGGCGATGCTCTCGTGGTGAGCACATGTGACGACGAGAGCGGGGCACTGCTCCGTCTTGGTCGCAAGGGCATCGTTATTGCGAAGCGGGAGATGCCCCCCGAGAACTGTCCCGATGAGCTGTTCCGACGAGACGACGGAACCGTTAGCGGCGTCTTCTCGGGGTTCCTTTCTCGGTCGCCGACGAAGGTGGTCGAGTTTGACGGCGCCCTCATGTACCGAAGGTCGACGGTGGTTCCCTCCCGGGCAGATCTCGTCGGACGACTAGCGAACCGCTGGGCCTTCACCGAACCAGATCGAGGCCACAAGGTTTCCTCCATCACTTTTGTTGACGATTCCACCGGTCGGCAATCCGCTCCAATACGAGTACCGCTTGCGAATGTGGAGCTGGTGCTTGATGTGAACGGTCGAGTACTGGCGGCTGGGGACGTTGACAAGCACGACGGAGTCGTTGGTCGAATCGTCGATGTCGAAAGTGGGTCCGTAGTCGCAAACGAGTGGTTCTCGTGCTTTACCCGTTTCGTCGTCGACGGGTCGGTCGTCGACCGTTGCTCTCGTGGTGAACTAAACCTCGTCCGGGTTCGGCCGATCGACCGGCTATTTCGGAGTGAACAGGAGGCGTCCGATACGACGTGGGTCAACGAAGCTGGTTCATTTGAGTCCATGACCGCAGCTGGCGATGGTGGGCTCTATGTCCTGGATGCTTTGGGCGGTTCGAGGCAGGAAGTACTTCGGGTGGATCGCAATGGGTCCGTGAGGTGGCGGCGACCGGCGGGGATCTGGCCCCACACGCTTCCCTTCGGTCCTCTCGAAAACACGTTCATATCAGCGAATTCGAAGGGTGTGGCGGTTGTTGCCAGTGACGGACCAGAGTCATCTACAGGCATAACCATGGCCGAGAGTGTTTCAACGGCAGTGCGCTGGTACGACTCGGAAGGAGAGCTCCAGTGGACTAAACGCGTCGGCACAGGTTTCATTGGGCGTGGAGTGGTTCAAGCCGACGACGACGGGGTCACAGTTGCTCATTGTGCGCGCAAGGGAATGGTAATTCGCTTCGACCTCACCGGACGGGAACGATTCCGGAGGACGTTTCCACACGCCTGCCCATTTTCTGTATCGGCGAATGAAAGGACGGTCGTGATTGCGCTGGCGACGATGACGAAGAGCAAGACCACCCCGGACGGAAGACTCGACAATCAACTCCTTGAGTTTTCTCCAGAAGGTCGGGTGATCTCGCGGGCGCTCGACCGCGGGGCTGCACTCGCAGTTCGCCACACACCGAGCGGTTGGAACGTGGCTATCTCGCTAGCCGAAGAATCTGATTTCCCCACGGGCACAGCGTTCGTAACAGTCGCGCCGGACGGAGTAAGACGCCGAGTAGTACGTGAAATGCAGGGAATCGTCATCGCGTCGCCGACCAGCTCCGGTTTTGTGGGAGTTGGTGAGCGAGAAAACGGTCAGTCGGTTGCCTACGTGTTTGATGAGGCCACCGGAAAGGTCGATTTCGCCAACACGGAATGCCCGAATGTGATTGCGATCAGCCGCTTCCGCTACGCGGCCCTCTGCAATGGCTCGATCCGACTCTCGAACGCGGCAGCCGTCCGACTACCGGGTTGATAGCGGGTGAGCTAGCGCTGCCGTGCGTTAGTTCGTCGGAGTATTTGGTGGCGGTGTGAAGGGGTGGATGTCGAGGTTGGCGGCTCGGTCGAAGGCTTCTTCGGGGGTGCCGACGCGTGTACGGCGATGCCGTTACGGCGGCACTCGAACTCTCGGCGCACCGCCTTGCCCGGAATCGCGGCTTGGTCGGGTTGATTCTCGACTTCGCTGGGCGTCCGGCCTTTCGTCAACGGAGCAGATCACTGCGTTCGCTGGCGGATTTGTACAGAGGTGTACACTTCAGTACATGAACACGACAGTATCCGTAACGGAGGCGCGCGCAACCCTTCCAGACATCGTCGAGCGGGTGTTGGCTGGCGAGGAAGTGACCTTGACCCGGCATGGCGATCCGGTTGCAGTGATTGTGCGTCCGGACAGCCTCCTGGTGCGTCGGGGCGAAACGATGGCTCGGCGCGCGTCCGAACTCCACGCCCTCCTCGAACTAGCGCGTCGAAGTCCGATCAGTGATGGTCCGGGAATCAGTCCTGAACGGTCCGACGAGTTGGTCGCCCATGTCGAATGGAGTCGCGGGCCCCGCTGGGAAGACTGACGGTGGACGCGTTCGACGCCGACGTGCTGATCTACGCCGCGCAGCCCGGCCACGAGTTAGGCGGAAGGGTCCGAGTACTTCTCGAAAGCCGGGGCATCGACGGTCGCATCGCAGGAGTGGGATCTGTCCTACTCCTTCCGGAAGTGCTGTCACGGCCGAGGCGCGACCAAAGTCACGAGGAGACCTTTGCAATGCTTCGCCTTCTGGCCCGTCTGGAACTCCTGTCGGTCGACCTGGCCACGGCGGAAATGGCCACGGAGTTCGGTGCCGCGTATCGACTTCGCGCCGCCGATGCGATTCATCTTGCAACAGCCGTGAAGGCCGGAGCTGAGCGGTTCGTCACAAACAATCGGAAGGACTTCCCGAAGACGATCAACGAGATCGCAATCACCTATCCGAACGACCTGTCGGCATGAACCCGTTCGTTGCGTCCCTCACGAAGGGGACGGAACGCACGAAGTCGCCAGGTGTCCGGGGCGTGGCGTTCGGAAAGTGTCTACGCTTGCC
>JAYSTV010000348.1:0-3026 GCA_043719425.1 Acidimicrobiia bacterium
GCCGAGCGCTACCTGGAGAAAGTGGTCGAGGCCCGACGCACGATCGACGATCTGTGTCTCACGAGCGATATCATCGTTGGGTTCCCCGGTGAGACCGAGGCCGACTTCGAGGCCACCTTGGAAGTCGCCGCGGCGGCGGAGTACGACAGCTGCTACCCGTTCCAGTTCTCACCGCGCACCGGAACCCGGGCGGCCGAGTTGACCGACATGTTCATCGCCGCCGATGTGATGTCGGAGAGGTTTGCTCGGTTGCAACACGTGCTTGAGCGCAGTGCCACGCGAAAGCATGCAGCACGCGTGGGGCGGATCGAGGAGGTACTCGTGGAGGGCCCGTCGAAGAAGGATCCAACAAAGACAAGCGCGCGTACCAAACAGGGCAAACTTGTGCACTTCGAGTATCGCAACGCCAGTGGTGACGCCATCGCTCTTCCCGCCGGCACGTTCGCCAATGTGGAGATCATTTCGGCGGCCGCCCACTTCCTTCGTGGTGAGTTGCGTGAGATCACTGCGCGGCCGCGACATCGAACCAAGATCGCCGTGACCGCGGTCTGAGTACCGAGGAGCATCATGTCCATTGCCGAAGCCAACACCGCACAAGCCGAGTACTGGTCCGACGGGCTCGGTGGTCGGGGCTGGGTCGCGATGCAGGAGGGGATGGATCGCCAGCTTGCAGGACTCGGTGATGCCGCAATTGAGGCCGCCGCCGTTCAGCGGGGCGAGGCCGTGCTCGATGTTGGCTGTGGGTGCGGCGCCACCACCTTGCTCCTGGCCGAACGAACGGGGCCGACCGGTCGTGTGCTCGGGGCCGACATCAGCCCGTCGATGACTCAAGTTGCGAGAGAGCGCGTGGCGGCGGCCGGGCACGAACAGGCCACTGCGGTGGTCGCCGATGCTCAGGTCGTTGACGCGGCCTCGCTTGGTGGATCGTTTGACGTGATCTTCTCCCGCTTCGGTGTGATGTTTTTCGCTGATCCTGTGGCAGCGTTCGTAAACCTACGTGGACATATGAAACCGGGTGGACGCCTTGCGTTCGTCTGCTGGCAAAGTCCCAAGGTCAATCGGATGTTCAGCGATTTCGGACGCGAACTCAATCAACTCTTCCCGAACCTTCCTGCCCCAGATCCACTAGCCCCCGGGCCGACGGCGTTCGCCGATCCGGAACGGGTCACCCAGATCCTGACCGAGGCCGGTTGGTCGAAGATCGAGATCGCGGAATGCGTTCGCCCGATGCAGCTCTTCGGCACAGGTGACTTCGAGGAGGCGTTCCAAGGAAGCTTGCATATCGGTGGGGCGTCTCGCATGCTGATCGACGCCGACCCCGAGACGACCGCCAAGATTCACGACGCCTCTCGCCGAGTCCTCCAATCGCAGTGGGGACCGAGCGGCGCCGTCGTCGATGGTGTCTGCTGGATCGTATGTGCACGGAACAAATGATCTACCACATCACCTCCGCATCGGAGTGGGCCGCGGGGCAAGAACGCGGGTACTACGAACCGCCGAGCCTGTTCACGGAAGGTTTCATCCATCTGTCCACCGAGGAACAGACCTTGGCTACCGCCGCCCGATACTACGCCGACGCCTCGGACCTGGTGCTCCTCTGGATCGACGAGGACCTGCTCACCCATGAGCTTCGTTGGGAGGCACCGCCCGATCCGGCCCGATCGCACGAGCGATACCCGCACATCTTCGGCCCGTTGGACTTGGTGGAAGTGATCGAAGCGCGCCCGTTCACGCGCAACGACCAAGGCGACTTCGTCTTCCCATACTAAGCGAACTTAGGAACCTCGTGGGGCGGCTTTGCCGTGACCGTAGCCAACGTCAGCCCGATACGACGGACCGAGAAACGGCTCGCCGGTCTTGCGAGCGAAGCGCCATTGCAGCGAGATGCGCACGCCGACCTCGGCGCGAGTTCGGTCGAGGTAGGCGACCGAGTGTTCCCAGTCGGCCTGGCATCGTCCGCCCATCACCAGCAGGTCGCCGGATGCTGGCGAAAGATCGACGATCGTGCCCTGCGTGGCCGTTGATCCGAAACCGACGTCGACGAACCGCGCGTCTCGCCGACGAAGGAGCCACGGTCGTTGGGCGCCGAGCGAGAGCACGGCGATGATCGTGTCGTCGAGCCATCGCATGTCGGTGTCGCGGTGAAATCCCTGACCGTCGGCTTTGTCGCGGTACTGCACCATGGCGAAGCCGTCGAAGAGCGTCTTGTAGCGGTTCTGAATCCATCGCGTCGCCTCGGCCAGTGACGGGTGGGGGAGCGGCTGCCCTCGTCGCCAACCGGCGCTGAGCCGACGTTCTTCGACGGCTCGTTCGTAGCGAAACAGTTTCGTCGAACGCCACGCCACGGTGGTCCGCAGAACGTTGAACACCTCGTCGTGATCGGCGAGCCATCCGCGCGAGACGTCGACCCACGACGTGTCGTCGAGAGCCGTCCGTTCGACGGTCGCTTCCGGGTTGATCATCGAGTGTGACCGTATCGCCGTGTCCGTGGGCCCGTAGCATCCGTGTCGTGATGGTTCCCTATGACGAGATGTCGTACTTCGCCGAGAACGCCGCCGAGTTCGGTCTGTCGTTCGTGGCGCCGGTGGTTGAGCGGATCCGGGTCCCGGTCGACGCAACGCGCTCGTTGAGCGGCCTGCGTTGGGGAACCGAAGATCCGGAGTTCGTGTTCCTGCACGGCGGCGGCCAAAATGCCCACACGTGGGACACCGTGGCCATGGCCCTCGGCCGACCGATGGTCGCGCTCGATCTCCCCGGTCACGGCCACTCCGACGATGCTGGCCCGGGCGGACCGGTCGATCCGTGGACGAATGCCACCGATGTCGCCGCGACCATGAAGACGCTCACGCCCCATGGCGCCATCGTCGTCGGAATGTCGCTCGGTGGTCTCACCGCGATCGCGCTGTCCAATGTGGTGCCTGAGCTGATCCGTGGGCTCGTGATCGTCGACGTGACACCGGGCGTGACCGCGGCCAAGGCGGCTGCCATCGCCAGTTTCGTGAATGGCCCCGAAACGTTCGCTGACT
>JAYSTV010000349.1:0-18313 GCA_043719425.1 Acidimicrobiia bacterium
GGGGGTGTCTTCTTGGCGGGCGCCGGGGCCGCTGCTTTCTTGACCGATGCCTTTTTGGAGGGTGCCTTCGCCGCTGCTTTGGTTGTTGCCATGGGCTCACCATACCGGGGCGCTCATCAGCAAGCGCCACGAGCGCGTACCGTCGAGGGATGCCTCTCGATACCTCCTCGACCGAAGCCAACATCCGCACGTTCGTCAAGATCCGAGCGTCGCTCGAACCGGTCGACGTGGTCACCTGGTTCCGTGGCGGGGTCTACGCCTTTCTCCCCGGGGAAGGCCACAAGCACCTCTTCACGTTGGAGGGCTACAACATCGGTCGGGCCGTCGAGACGGAAGGTGGGTACGACTTCCTCAGCCGGGAGGCGGTCTTCTACCGCGATCCGGTGACCGACGAGTTTCTCGGATCGTGGACCAACCCGATCACCGATGAAACGAACGATGTGCTTCACATCTGGAACGATCCGGTCAACGGTGGTTTCAAGGCCAACGGGCCGCGCGGGCCGTGGACCCTCACCCCCGATGTATGGGGCGACGACGTGCACTTCTCGACCGATGTGTTCTTGCTGTATCCCAATCCGCTCCAGCCCGACGCGTGGCCGCGCGAGTCCGGCGGTCCGATGTATCAGGGAGCCGAGCTGTTCCGCTTTATCGCATCGAAGACCGACCTCGAAGATGATGCGCCGAGCGCGCCCTGTCACATCTCGTGGGTGCGACAGGGGCCATGGCTGCCATGGATGCTGATGGGCACCCGTCCGGGCCATCTCATTTATCACACCGGTGGCAAGAAGCTTATGGGCGGCTACCGCGAACTCCCGGCCGACACGAAGGCCAAGGTCGAGGCAGAACGGCCGGAGTACATGTTTGCGCCGACGACCGTGGTGACGCCCAACGAGACCAGCTGGACCTTCTACGCCAAGCACCGTCGCCCGGCGAAATGACGCGCCGGGACGGTCAACTACGACTGCAGGTAACTCGTAAGCGCGCGTAGGTATGAGTCGACGTCGCCAGCGCCGCACATCTCGCGCGCCGAATGCATCGAAAGCATGGCGCAGCCAACATCGATGGTCTCGATGCCGAGTCGAGTGGCCGTGATCGGTCCGATCGTAGAACCACATGGTTGCGAGTTACGCGACACGAAGGTCTGCACCGGCACGTCGACCCGGGCGCAGGCGGCGCGGAAACGGGCGGCACCGATGGCCGACGTGGCGTAGCGCTGATTCACGTTGACCTTCAGTACAGGTCCGGCGTTCGGCACCGGACGATGGCCGGGTTCGTGACGGTCGGCGTAGTTGGGATGCACGGCGTGGGCCATGTCCGACGACAGACAACTCGACGCGCGCATCGCCCGCGCGGCGCGGTCGGCATCGAGGCCGAGGGCGGCGTTGATCCGATTGATGACGATCTCCAGCAGTGGACCGGCGGCGCCTGTGGTGCTGGCCGAACCGACTTCTTCGTGATCGAAAAGCGCGACCATCGCGATCCGCCCGTCGGTCGGGCCGGAACCCGCGGCGAGGGCGTTGATAGCCGCCCAACAGGAAAACAGGTTGTCGATGCGGGCGCTCACAATGAACTCCTCACCCAGGCCAAGGAGGCCGGGCGGCGTGAGGTCGTGAAACATCAGATCGTGGGCCGCGACCATGGTTGGGTCCACGCCCGCTTGGGCGGCGATCCATGTCTCGAACTCGTTGTTCGCGTGGTCCCCGAGTCCGGCGATCGGAAGGATATGGAGCTGTCTGTCGAGGATGACACCCTTCTCGTTGACCTCGCGGTCGAGATGGATGGCGAGCTGCGCCACTCGGGCCATGGCCCGGTCAACCTTGACGAGCACGGCGGAGCCATCGTTGAGGATCAGTCGGCCGGAAACGCCAAGGTCGCGGTCGAGCCACGAGTTGTTCAGTGCTCCGCCATAGATCTCCACGGCCAATTGTCGGTAGCCAACGTTCGACGTGCCGGCGTTTGGTTTGATGCGAAGGTTCGGCGAATCCGTATGCGCGCCGATGATATGGAAACCGGCGGTGACCGGCTGTGGATTCGTCGCGTCCCACGCGATGAGGGCACCGCTCCGCACAACGAAGCACCGGCTGGCCACATCGGTCCAAGGTTCGTTCTCATGCACCTGATGGAAGCCGGCGGCACGAAGCACCGCCGACAGCGTGTCGACGGCGTGGTACGGCGAAGGCGACGACGCCAACATGGTCAGGAGGGAAGCGACAGCGTTGTTGTCGTTGTTGTCGTTGTTGTCGTTGTTGTCGTGGTCCGGCATGGGAGACAGTCTGCCAAGCTCATTCGATGAAGGAGCGCCGAGGGGCTGTGCGCGGGGTCGGCGGTGTGCGCGCGGCCGGCGGTGTCCAGGGGGTCCGCGACGAGTACGCCAACCACCCCGAAGGTGCCGAGGGTTGGTACCGGGAGCGGGGTTCGACCTACGTCAACCCGCACGAAGCGGCGGTGGTCGCCGCGGTCACCGATGCCCTCGTGTCGTGGCCGGAACTCTTCGGTGGCGAGATCCTCGATCTGTGCTGTGGCAGCGGGGAAGTTACCCTCGCCCTTCGCGCGCACGGGATCGACCCCGCGGCGATCACCGGTTGCGACCCCTTCACCGGTGCTGCGTATTCGGCTCGGTGTAAACGCGACGCTCTGCCGTGTTCCTTCGCCGATGTGGCTGACGGTGCGTTGGTCGGCCGAGCGTTCACCACGATCGTGTGCTCCTACGCTTTGCATCTGTGCGACGCGTCTTGGCTGCCGAGCGTGTGCTTTGCCCTGCGTGAGGTGGCGTCGAATCTCGTCGTGATCACGCCGCACAAGCGCCCTGAGCTTCGAACGTCGTTCGGATGGACGCTCGTTGACGAGCGTCGTGACAGTGTGCATCGCACTCGGTTGCGTTGCTACACGGGCCGCTGAGCACCACCGCTATCGTGCGGGCATGCCGCTGACCAATGACGACGTCCTGGCCCTGTTCACCGACTGCGGGGCGCTCCTCCGCGGGCACTTCGTGCTCACCAGCGGCCGCCACGCCGATACCTACTTCGAGAAGTTTGATGTGCTTCGGTACCCGGCCCACGTCGAGCAACTATGCACACATATCACTTCGATGGTTCGGACCGCGTCGATCAAAGTCGACGTGGTTCTCGGCCCGACCACGCTCGGGATCGTTCTCGCCTACGAAATCGCGAAACAGCTCGGCGCAACCGCAGCCTATGGAGAAAAGGGTCCCGATGGAACCCGGGTCCTGCGCCGACCCGATCACCTGGTTGCTGGTAATCGCGTCCTCGTTGTCGACGACGTGCTCACGACCGGTGGCTCGATCCGTGAATGCATGGACCTGGTGGCCACGGTCGGAGCCACGCTCGTGGGCGTTGGGGTTCTCGTCGACCGCACGGGGGCAACGGCTGACTTCGGCGTGCCGCTGGTGAGCGCACTTTCGCTCGCCGTGCAGAGCTGGGCCGAGGCGGAAGTGCCCGATTGGCTGGCGGAAGTCCCGATCTCCCGACCGGGATCAACCGGAAAGAAGTAGGCCATCGGGTGTATATTCGCTGAGAAGACCATCAGAATCCGACTCTGATCGGCAGAGGTTCGAAGAGGGCTCTCTCCCGGTAGCCTGCGCTAGTCTGTTGTGGATAGGGAGATCTGAGCGGAAAAGATGCCCTGTTCGTCACCGATTGACGTTTGGATGTGTGAAAAAAGCACATTCCAGTATGGACACCGAAACTCTCTGATAGAGGTAAATCGGCGCCGTATTGGTCACGCATTTGTCGGTATGTTCACCACATGCCTGATCGCCGCTCCACCCATCAGCCAGTCGCCCGTTTCGGCCTTCGGGTCGTCGCCTTCGGAGTGGCCGCTGCGCTTCTGAGCTCGTGCAGCTCGTCAGCAACATCAAACGCAAGCCGCACGGCGAACAGCGAAGCGGAGTCGCAGAGGCAAAATGGGTCTGCCCGTAGGTCGGTTGCCCCAGCGGAACTGGGAGAGTCGCGGCTCGTGGTTGGTAGCCCCGAACCGGGCTTGCAGTTCACCGTCTCCGACGTGACCGGCACCGTCGCCGGTCCGAACGTTGCCGGTCCGAACGTGGCCGTTCCGACGCTGCTCAAGGTCACGAGTGCGGCTGATGCCGCGACGCAGTTCGGCCAGGCCGTCGTGGACTCACAGGTAGACCGGGCATTTGCCCTCCTGGCGGCCGACGAACGTGGTCGGGTTGGCTCGGCGCTGCGCTTCCGAGAACTGTTGGCCCAGGAGGGACCATGGCAGTCCGTTGCGTTGGTCACGCCGAACGCTGGTGCCCCCGACCCGACCACCAGTACCGGACAGCCGGTGGCGCTATTCGTCACGCGTGAGCCCGGCCTCGATGAGATTCGCGGGCTGGTCGCCGCGTCGGCCGTCGTCCAGCTTCCGGTCGTTCGCGAGGACGGCTCGTGGCGTGTTCGTTGGGAACGTCGTCAGGTGGCCCCCAACTACGGCGCCGATGAACAGCGGCTACGCGGCGACGTGATGGCCTGGGTTGCCGATCGCCAACGTTCCTGCGGAACGGTCGTCCCGACTTCGGAGTTTGCCGGCGGCCTCGTGGGGGTCGTGGGACTCGCCAACTCGCTCTGTTCGACGACCGCCCGCGCTGTTGTCGCAGGGGTCGGCGACATCTACGCGCTTGATGATCCGCAGCCGCTCCTCGACTCCTTCGGCAGTGCCTCGTTCGACTGGGCCCGTGTGGTGTCGCTGAGCGCGCCCACGCCCATGGATGTGATCGCCGCACCTGTCGGCGATCGCTGGCTTGTCGTCGGTGTGGCGCCCCCGCGCCCGCCGTCGGCGTAGCACCCAAACCCAAACCCAAACCAGAAACGGACCCCATGAAAACCACACGTATCCGAGCACTTCCGATCGTCGGCCTCGCCGCCGCCCTCGGGTTGAGTCTTGCCCTACCCGCCCATGCGTCGAGCCACCGGGAGGCGCCGTCGATTGCCGAAGATCCCGTCGCCGACCTCACCGACCTCTACGCCTTCGTGAGCCCGGACCGCCCGGACTCCACGACGTTCGTGATCAACACCGACCCCTTCCAGAACCCTGGCGGAGGGCCGAACTTCTCGAAGTTCGGTGACGACGTGCTCTACGAACTCAACATCGACAATACCGGTGACGCCATTGCCGACATCAAGTACCAGCTCCGGTTCAAGACGACGTATTCAAACCCGAATACGTTCCTCTATAACACCAACCAGGTGACCTCGGTCGACGATCCGGACCTCAACCGCAAGCAGACGTATACCCTCACCGAAGTGCGGGGAAACTCGAGCAAGCCGATCGGCCAGAATCTGCTGACCGCGCCGGCCTATGTCGGGGCGATTCGGTCGACCCCGAACTACCGGGCCACCGCTGCGGGCGCTGCGCACTCGTTGGAACAGGGCGCCATCCGGGTGTTCGCCGGACCTCGTGACGATCCGTTCTTCGCCGACCTTGGAGCAATCTTTGATCTTGGTGGTTTGCGGCCGCTCAACGCGTTCCATGTCATTCCTGCACCGAAGTCGACCCCGGAGGACTACCTCGCCGGATTCAATGTGAGCTCCATCGTGTTGCAGGTACCAAGCGCGCGTATCACCAACGCAGGTGACCCGGTCGTCGGCGTGTGGGCAACCACCTCGCGTCGTGTCGGTGAAGGGAACGGGAACGGCAACTGGAAGCAGGTCGCCCGTCTCGGCAACCCGCTCGTGAACGAAGTCGTCATCCCGGTTGGGATGAAGGACACGTTTAACGCCTCGACACCAGACAAGGATGGTCAGTTCGCCAAGTCGGTGCTCGATCCCGAGCTCGGCAAGTTGATCCCGTTCCTCTACGGGCCGTCGGGCATCAAGGTGCCGACCACGGTCGATGCCGGGCTCCCCGCAGCGTTTGCCGGTCGCCAGGATTTGGCCGTCATCTTCTTGACCGGTATCCCCGGTCTGAACAAGTCGAAGACGTTCTCGGCTCCGTCGGAGATGCTGCGTCTCAATACCGGAATCGGGCGGTCGTCGTTCCCCAACGGGCGCAACCTGACCGACGACGTGGTCGACACCGCGCTCCAAGTTGTTGCCGGCGCCAACCCGCTCGTGACGGACAAGACGTTCACCGGCTTCCCGAACAATGCACTCGGTGACGGTATCGACGTCAACGATCGCGAGCTCATGAGCTCGTTCCCGTATGTCGGCCTGCCCCGTGATGGCTACGGCGCCGACGTCGCCGTCGAACCACTCAAGCGCTGAGGTCGAGACCGATGTCTGCACCGTTTGTCACCTCGTGCGCTACGCCCACCGGCGAGGCAGGATCATCGATTCCAGCCAAGCGGCGCGAGTCGCAGAGAACACGTTGCTGCGTCGGCTCCTCACTGTCACCGAAGACCCGGGCGCACGTCGCGCCCGGGTCCCCGGGACGCATGGCTTCGGCCGTCGTCACGTTTTCCTGTGTTCTTGTGCTTGTCATGAGTGCTGCGGCCGGTGCCGCACCACTCCCGCGGGAGACCGTCGCCCGGATCGCGTCGCTCGAATCTGCCGTTCGTTCCACGCCGAGTGATCCGGCGACGTGGCTCCAACTTGGTCGGGCCTACGTGCGCCGGGCTTTCGAAACGGCCGACCCGGCCTTCTATCCGCGGGCCGAGCTCTCGCTTCAGAAAGCTGAAAAGATGCTCGGACGGTCGCCTGATGTCCTCAGCGCCCAGGCCAATCTGGCGCTCGCCCGCCACCGCTTTACCGACGCGCATCGGCTGGCCGCGTCGATCGTGAAGTCCCGACCCTCGAGCGTTGAGGGTCAGCTTGCTCTGTTCGACGCAACGATCGAACTCGGCCGCTACAACGAGGCCAACGACCAGATCTTGTCGCTCGTTTCGCAACGGCCGACCGTGGCCACGTTGTCTCGGCTCTCGTACTCCCGCCAACTACGCGGTGATCTTCGCGGGGCCGAGGTGGCCATGCGCGAAGCAGTGAGCGCGGCGGCACCGGCCTCCTTTGATCGTGCCGTGGCCGTTGGATACCTCGGTGACATTCTTCTGGAATCGGGTCGACTCGATGCCGCGTCGCGTGCGTACGACGATGCCTTGCGTATCGATGGAACGATCTCGACGGCGGTTCTCGGTAGGGCCCGAGTACTCGCCGCCCGAGGAAACGTGGCCGACGCGAACTTCTCGCTCGACCGACTCATCGCCCGGCTTCCGCTTCCCGGAGCACTTGGCATGCGCGCTGATGTTGCCCGCGCGAGCGGTGATACGAAAGGGGCAATGTCGACGGATCAACTTGTCGACGCCAGCGTGGCGTTGTTCCGCGCGAACGGAGCCGTGGTCGACGCTGAGCTCGCGGTGCTCCTGGCCGACCGAGGCCGCACGTCGTCGGCCGATGCAGTGCAAGCCGCCACTCGTGCGTATGCGGACCGGCGGACGATCTTCACCAGCGACGCGATGGCTTGGGCCCTCTTCGTCAACGGACGCGCCGCCGACGCTTTGCCGTATGCGCATGCGGCTGTCCGCAGTGCGCCGGCCGTGGCGTCGGTCCGCTGGCACGCTGCGGCCGTCTTTGCTGCGGCCGGTGACAAGGAAGAGGCGCGGCGGGAGATCATGGCGGCGTTGCGAAACCCGTGGTTCTCGCCCACGCAACGTCCGGCGCTCGAAACGCTCGCTCGCACCCTCGGCGTGTCTTCCATCAACTCCACCACCCCAACCGCACCCGGAGGTGCCCGATGAACCTTCGTCGTAGTCGTTCGCTTTTCGTTGTGTTCGGATTCGTAGGTGTGCTTACCGGTCTCGGTTCGTCATCTGCCCAAGCTCACCCGCTCGGGAACTTCACCGTGAATACGGCGACCCAGGTCGTGGTTGGGGCAGGCCAGGCCGAGGTCAGCTACGTCGTCGACATGGCTGAGATCCCGGCGCTCAAAGTTCGCCAGGACCTCGGTGCGTCGAGCGGACCCGTGCCCGTCGCCCCGGCGGATCAGTGGCGTGCGAAGACCTGTGGCGACGTGGCGTCGAAGCTTCGGATCGAACGGTCCGGCCAGGTGTTGGACCTCGGCGTGGCCCGTTCCTCGCTCGCGTTTCCGTCGGGCCAGGCGGGTCTCACCACGCTGCGCCTTGAGTGCCGCTACAACGCCGCGTGGACGGGCAACGCCAAGGCATCGTTCTCGGTCGTTGATGACAACTACGCCGACCGTATTGGTTGGCACGAGATGTCCGTTCGCGGACGTGACGTTCGCGTGAGTGGTGACGTTGCCTCAAGTTCGCCGACGGACCTCCTCCGCCGCTATCCGAGTGGTGCGGTTTCGGCCCCGCTGGATCAGCGATCCGTGCGCTTCGCGGCGGCGCCCGGGTCCGCGCTGGTGGCGTTGACCTCGCCGACCTTGCGTCCGATAGACGGCACGACGAACAGAGGAAACGATGGGCTTACCCAACGGTTCCAATCGTTGCTCGCCCATCGTGACCTGACCCTTCCCTTTGCTGGCGGCGCGATGTTGCTGGCGGTCGTTCTCGGCGGGCTGCATGCGTTGGCGCCCGGGCATGGGAAGACCCTCATGGCGGCCTACGCCGTGAGTCGTCGAGGGACCAAGGCGGACATCCTCACCATCGGGGGCACGGTGGCGCTCACCCACACCATTGGGATCGTCATTCTCGGGGCGCTGGTGTCGGCCACATCGGTTGTTTCGCCCGATCGAACGTTGCGCTGGGCGAGCGTGGTGTCGGGGCTGCTCGTGGTCGGCGTCGGTTCCACCCTCGTCCGGAGCCGACTGCGATCGATGCGGGCGGCGCGTCGCACCGATCATCACGACCATGCGCACGACCACCCGCATGATCACCCGCACGATCATGATCACCCGCACGATCACCCGCACGATCACCCGCACGACCACTCGCACGACCACTCGAATGATCACACCTCGCACGACGACGGGGCCTTGGCGCGACCGCATCCGACCGACGCGCGGTTCGTGGTCACGAGTCACTCGCATGGCGGCTGGTCGCACGATCATGTGCTGCCCGCGCCCAACGCGCTGGTGCGCAAACGCGAGCTCGTGGCCATGGGCTTGGCCGGAGGTCTCGTGCCCAGCCCGTCGGCTCTCGTGGTCCTGCTCGGGGCGATTGCGTTGGGTCGGGTGCCCTTTGGCCTTGCCCTGGTTGCCGCCTACGGAGTTGGCCTGGCGCTCACGTTGGTGTCGGCCGGTCTTTTGCTCGTTCGCTTCGACGAAGGCATCCGGAGCTGGGCGTCGCGACTCTCCAGTCCGCGGGCGGCCCACGTGGCCACGCTCACGAACGCCCTCCCACTCGTGTCGGGCTTCGCCATCAGCGGTGCCGGACTACTGCTGGTCATCCGCGCCGCCGGGAAGCTCTAGCTGACGCGGGTCTCTTTAATGAGCGTGCGCTTCACCAGTTCGCCACCTTCGAACCAGTGCCATGTGCGGGCGCGGTGCTGCTTGGTAGCGTCGATCTGGATCATCTCGTAGAGGTAGTTGCCGGGATCGTTTTTGTAGACCCAGGTCAGGATCACGGTTTTGTCGTCGATCTCCCAGGCCTTGCCATCGATGCGATCGGTATCAAACCAAATCGTCTTGTCGTGGTACGCAGCCGGGAATTTGATCACGTCTTGGCGACCGTCGTCCCATGTGTAGGTGTTGGTCTGGAAGTACGGCCAGTCGCCCTCGGTTGGGAACGTGCACGTGAGGTCGGCCTGGTGGCGGTCGATGATGTTCCCGACCGGATCAACGTGGACGTATTCGCCCGTCCACGAGCCCTCGTGGCTGGCCAGCACCGGCATATCTTCGCGGATTCCCATCCGCAGATGATGGCCGATAGGCGATTGGTCCGTCGACCGGACCTGTGGAACTCTCCGGCCATGATCTGTGAATTTGTGTGACTTTTCATCCACATTCACAGGATTGTTGCCAATTCCTGTGAATATGATGGGCTAGTGGTCCGCGACGGACCCCTAGCAGCAGTCCTTCTGTGCGCGAATGAGCTTGTCAGTCGGCGGGGTACCACCAGGGGTCGCGCACCGCAGTGTTGGTCTTGATGAGGAGAGCCTGGCTGCGGAGGAATCGGTAGAGCGAGGCGGGCCCCATGCGGGAGCCGCTGAGGCCGCTCGACTTGAACGAGTGCTTCTCGCCTTCCCACACGAGCGCGGTGAGCGTGGAATCATTCACGCTCACGGCACCGACGTCGAGTCGACCGGCTACCGCTTCGGCCTCTTCCGTCGTCGCCGCGAACACGGCCGCAGAGAGACCGAACGGCGAGTCGTTGGCCAGACGCACGGCTTCGTCGACATCGGCCACGGCCATCACGGGGAGGAACGGACCGAAGGTCTCCTCGCGCATGATCTCCATGTCGTGGTTCACGCCGGTGAGGACGGTGACCCGCACCCAGGCGCCGCCACCGTGGCGCTCGACTCTCGTTGATCCGGTAGTCACAGTGGCGCCCTTCGCCTGAGCGTCGGCGAGGTGACGCTCGATCGTGGGCACCTGTCGTTCGGCGATGATCGGCCCGAGGCCGGGCGTGTCATAGGTCGGGTAGCAGAGTCCTATGCGCGCTGCCTTTCGCGACAGGAGGTCGACGAATTCGTCGTGGACCGACGCTTCCACGTAGATCCGCTCGATTGACTGACACGCCTGTCCGGCGTTTGATGTGGCTCCCCAGAGCAACGCTGTCGACGCATGGTCGAGGTCGGCCCCGGCGAGCACGATGGCCGGGTCTTTGCCGCCGAGCTCCAGGAACGCAGGGATGAACTGGGCCGCAGCGGCGGCGCCAACCTGGCGTCCGGTGGGCACGCTGCCGGTGAAGCAGATCAGGTCGACAAGCGGAATCATCTGCGCGCCTATGGTCCCCTCACCGATCACGATTTCGAAGACCGACGCCAACTCGGGCACATCGTTGAGCGCGTCTCGCAGCGGGGCGACGAAGCGGGGCGTGACCTCGCTCGGCTTCAGTAGTACCGCAGTGCCGGCCATCAGCGCCGGCAGAGCGTCGATCGTGGACAGCACGAGGGGGAAGTTCCACGGGCTGATGATTCCAGCCAGTTGGTATGGGCGCAGGTTCCTATCGATGTCGATGAAGCCGAGGGTGCTGGTGAATCGTCGGTTCTCGGCGAACAGTTTCGGGGCGAGCGTGGCCCAGCGTTCGATGGTGCCGAGGAAGGCATCGAACTCCTGGATGCTCTCGCGCATGCGGCCGGTGTCGGCGGCGAGTGCGGTGATGATGAGCTTGCGTCGAGCCTCGCACGCCGACTTCCACCGACGGAGCGCGTCGGCCCGTCCGTCGACCCCGAGCGCGTTCCACCCTGGCTGTGCCGCTCGCAATCGTTTTGCCGTAGCGAGGAGTTCGTCGGTCGTTGTTGTGGCGATGGTTCCAGCGGAGGCGCCGGTGCGGGGATTACGCAGCGGGGTCGTGGTTGCCGCCGGGATTGACTGCACTTAGATGACCCCGGCGTCGGTGAGGCGTTGAATCACAGCGCTATGTGTACGTACGAAGTGGGTGCGATCGGGAATCTTGTCAGGGTCGATGTTCCCGGCCGGATGGCCGAGCCCGTGACCTGCCGCCCGCTGATACTCACCGGCCCACAACTCGAAGCGGTTGCGAGCCACGAGGTTGGGCATGCCCGGTCGACGTCGAGCACGTCGCAGTGCCTCGATATCGATCTCGGCGTTGGCCACCATCGACTCGCCGGTGCCGGCTTCGACCAGGACCCGACCGTTGAAGTCGACGATCTGACTCTTGCCATCGGTCGATGCCGCCGGGATGTCGGTGCCGGTGATGGAGGCCGAGTTCGCCGACACCACGAAGGCCAAATTCTCCTGCGCTCGCGCCAGCTTGGCGATGTCCTTCGGCGTCTGCCGCGGCGAGCCGACTTCGGAGGTGGAGTGCAGAAACACTTCGGCACCTCGCATGGTAAGCGCACGTGCGAGTTCCGGAAAGAGGATCTCTTCGCTGGCAATGCAGGCGAGTCGACCGAGGGGAGTGTCGGCCACCGGGAAGAGTGCGTCGATGCCATAGGTGTCGATGTAGCGATCCCATAGGTCGTGGGGGGTGGGGGCGAAGAGGGAGTGGAGGCGGCGGTAGCGAAGGATCACGTTGCCGTCCGGACCCCAGATCAACGATGCCTGCAGGTACAAACCCGGGAAGGCGGCGTCGGTCTCGTAGAGATTGCCGGAGAGGTACACGCCGTGATGCTGGGCAATGGCCCCGAGCCGCTCCTCCTCTTCGCCGCCCGGCTCGCACGCCGCCTTGGCGGCCCATGCACCGAGTGGTTCGCCCATCGGGAAGCCGGTGAGGAAGTACTCGGGCAGCACGACAAGCTTCACGTCGGACCCGGCGAACCCCTTCGAAGCACCGACCTGGCGACCAAGGCGCTCGATCGTTCCGCCCATCATCCAGCGCGCCTCCTCGTCGGTCGCCGCCCCGTTCACCGCTGGGCAACTCACTTGCAGACTCAGGGCCCGATACGCATCCACGCTCACGCTCGTACGATAGGGCCGGTCGCCGTCAGCTAGCGGGCGTTCGGACGAGCGGGCGTTGTGCGTGCTTCCGGCGTGGAGCAGCGATGACCGGGGCACCGACCCAGTGGTGCTCGCCGGCGATTGCGAGAGCGTGGTCGTTCGGGCCGGTCGAAAGTTCGGCCAAATGAACTTCTCAGTCATGCCCCGGTAGATTCGTCGCCGATGACCGACGCGCCGATGCCAACGCCAATGCCACAGCCGGAACCGACCGTGAAGCCGGGGTGGACCGGACGATGTTTCGAGGACTTTGCCATCGGTGACGTGTACCGCCATCCGCTCGGTCGCACGATCTGTGAGGCGGACAACATTTGGTTCACCAACCTCACGTTGAACACGAACCAGTTGCACTTCAACAACCACTATTCCGAGGGTGGCATCTTCGGCAGGCCGTTGGTCAACTCCACGTTCACCGTCGCTTTGGTCACCGGCATGAGCGTGAGCGACCTCACCCAGAACGCGCAGGCGAACCTGGCGTGGAACGACATTCGCCTCCCCAATCCGGTCTTTGTCGGCGACACGCTCTACGCCGAGTCGCTCGTCACCGACAAGCGGGAATCGTCGTCGCGGCCAACGGCCGGCATCGTCAGCGTGAAGACTCGCGGCCTCAACCAGAACGGCATCGTGGTCTGCGCCTTCGATCGCACGTTCCTGGTCGCCAAACGCGGCCACACCCCCGACCGGTTTCCGATCACCGATCAGCCGTGGTGAGCCCGCCGGTCGCGAGGGTGCATCGCAGCACGCTCTACGTGCCCGGCGATCAGCCCGAGAAGATGGCCAAGGCCGTCCGGGCGAATGCCGACGGCGTGATCTGTGATCTCGAAGATGCGGTCGCTCCGTCGAAGAAGTCTGAGGCTCGGGCAAGTGTCGCCGAGTTCATCAGCCATGACGCACCGACCAACTTGTTGGTCCGGATAAATTGGGGCGACGTCGGTCTCGATGATCTGCGCGCGTGCATTCCCGGTGCGTCGACCAGTTTCACCGGCATCTATGTCCCAAAGGTCTCGACCGCCGAAGAGCTGGCCCCGATCGATGACGAGCTCACCCGGCTCGAACGCGCCGCCCGTCGGCGACCGGGATCGATCAGCATCGTCGCGTTGCTTGAGACTGCGCAGGGGATACTCAACGCTCCGTCCATTGCCAGCAGTCCACGGGTGCGTCGTTTGGCGATCGGAGAAGCTGACCTCGCAGCTGAGCTCGGCGTGGAACTTACGCCCGGCGATGAACGTGAAATGCTCAGCGCGCGTAGCATGCTGGTTCTCGCGTCGGCGGCTGCCGGTATCGAGCCTCCCGTTGGTCCGGTGTCGACTGACTTCAGCAATCTCGACTTGTTGCAAACGTCATCGGAAGCGCTGCGTCGTCTCGGTTTCCGCGGTCGTTCGTGTATCCATCCTGCGCAAGTCGCCATCGTCAACGGAGTATTCACACCCACGTCGACACAGCTCGAACGAGCTCGTCGCCTCGTCGAGCTCTACGACGCTGCCCTGGCTTCGGGTGATGGTGTGATTGGCGACGACAACGCCAAGATGCTCGATGAAGCGGTCGTCCGCTCGGCCCGACGCACGCTCGCCCAAGCGACATCCCTGCCCTGGCCTAGCGAGCGTTAAGTCGCGGGCAGAGCGTCGACGAAGGCATTGACTCGTGCCACGAAGCGGGTCGGGTCGATCACTGGGTGTAGTGGCCGTGGTCGGGCCACAGCTCAAAAGAGGCCGAGGGGATCGAATCGCTTCGATGCGAGCCGTCTCGTGCTCCGACAACGGACCGCGCATCGAGTCGAACACCATTGAGACGGCGTGCTGGAACGACGCCTCGTCGCCCCGCAACAGTGGTTCCAGCTGACGGAGCCCGGCCTGAAAGTCGCCCAGCCGAGGGGCTGATCGACGTTGATCACACCCCGAACCGGCACCGCCGACGCTATGGCGCTCACCACAGTGCCGCCGAGCGAATGGCCCGAAAGTACGCCGGACAACGCGAACATGCAATCTGCCCGATTCCGGGCAAACTGTGGACATGGTCGATCGCCCGAACCACACTGAGAGTGCAGTGTTTCAACCGCCGCAACCGCGGCAACCGCCGAATCGTGACACGCCGTTCGACGAACTCATCGAACAGCTGACGCGGACCACCACGCTCTCCCGGGGCGAGGCCATCCGAGTCGTTTCGGAGGTGGTGGCGTTCTTCCATGAACCGCTCGAAACCTTCGTGCGACGTCGACACCGCGAACTTCAACACGACGGATTGGCCAATGCCGAGATCTACGCACGGGTGCACGACGAACTTCGCTTCGTTCGCCTCGCCGCCCCGGTCCTCAGCGAACGTCAGATCCGCCGCCTCATCTACGGCTGAGCCAGCCACGAAAGCAGAGAACCATGTGCGGTGTCGTTGCCTACATCGGAGCCCAGGAGTGCCTGCCGATCCTCATGGAGGGATTGTCGCGTGTTGAGTACCGCGGCTACGACTCAGCCGGCGTCGTCGTCAACGGCAGGAAGGGCCTGACCGTCGTCAAAAGAAAGGGCAAGCTGCGCGAGCTCGAGAACGCTCTGCCGAAAACGATGGCGGGCACGCTTGGAATCGGACACACGCGTTGGGCCACCCATGGTGAGCCGAATGACGTGAATGCGCATCCGCATCTCG
This sequence comes from Acidimicrobiia bacterium, assembly GCA_043719425.1. GTDB lineage: Bacteria > Actinomycetota > Acidimicrobiia > Acidimicrobiales > JANYDT01 > JANLQX01. Next base: position 15,106 of record JAYSTV010000349.1, read on the forward strand.
ATGCCACAGGCACGGTCGCGGTGGTGCACAACGGCATCGTGGAAAACGCGTCGGAACTGCGGGCGCAACTCGAAGCCGAAGGCGTCGTGTTCGTCAGTGAAACCGACACGGAGTGCCTTGCCCATTTGATCGGGCGTCGCCGTGCCGCGGGGCTCTCGCTCGAAGAATCGGTGCGGATGTCATTGGCCGAAGTCGAAGGCACCTACGGCCTCGTGGTCATCGACTCCACGCAGCCCGATCGCATCGTGGCGGCCCGGAACGGCTCGCCCGTGATCATCGGCATCGGCGAAGGCGAGATGCTGATCGGCTCCGACGTAAGCGCGCTTGTCCGCCACACCTCGCGAGTGGTTCCGCTCGACGATGGTGAGCTTGCTGTGGTTACCACCGATGGCTACCGCACCATGGCTCTCGACGCGACACCCACACAGAAGCGGCCCTTCGACGTGAACTGGTCGATTGAGCAAATCGACCGCGGCGGCTTTGCCCATTTCATGGCCAAGGAAATTCACGAGCAGCCGGCGGCCATCGAACGAGCGCTTGGCGGTCGACTCGATGAACGCTTCGCCACCGTGAAATTCGGCGGAATCAACCTCACCGCTCGCGAGGTCCTCGATATTCGCCGGGTGAAGATCCTCGGATGCGGGTCGGCCTACGGGGCCGGCATGGCGGGGGCGCAGCTCATTGAATCGCTCACCCGCATTCCGGCCGATGCCGAATCAGCGAGTGAGTTCCGCTACCGCAATCCGGTCATCGAACCCGACGTGCTCTACATCGCCATGAGTCAATCGGGCGAGACCGCCGACACGCTCGCCGCGGTCACCGAGATCAAACGCAAAGGCGGACGTGTGCTCGCCGTGGTTAACGTGGTCGGCTCCACAATTGCGCGCGAGTGCGACGGTATCTACCTCCACGCCGGCCCTGAAGTGAGTGTGGCGTCGACCAAGGTGGTCACGTCGATGGTCGTGAGTCTCGGCATGTTGGCCACGTACCTCGGTCGGGTTCGTGATCTCGGTCCTGCCGATGGCACCCGTCTGATCGGTGGACTGAAAGCCCTCCCATCGCTCGTGCAGAAGGTCCTTGATCTTGAACCACACATCGCCGAAATCGCGAAAAAATATGCACACGTACCATCGATGTTCTTCATCGGTCGCAATACCGGCTACCCGATCGCCCTCGAAGGCTCGCTCAAGCTGAAGGAGATCAGCTACATCCACGCCGAGGCCTATCCGGCGAGCGAGCTGAAACACGGCCCGCTCGCCCTCGTTGGTCCCGAGTTCCCCGTGGTCGCGATTGCCCTCGACGATCCGTTGGTGGAAAAGAACGTTTCGTCGGTGCAGCAGGTCCGGGCCCGCAAGGGACCGACGATCGGCATTGTGCAAAAGCGCGGTCGTGAACTTCACGACGCCTACGAGGGCGGGCTCTTCGATGACCTCATCGAAGTACCGGCAAGTGAGCCCGAGTGGGCCCCGTTGCTGGCCAGCGTGGCGCTCCAGCTCCTCGCGTATCACGCCGCGCTGGCCCTCGGCCGCGACGTGGATCAGCCTCGAAACCTGGCCAAGTCCGTCACCGTCGAGTAGCCGGGTACGTTTCGGAGATGCCGCGCATCGTCGTCACCGGAGCTATCCCCGACGTCGGGCTCGACCTTCTTCGTGTCGATCCGTCGCATCTCGTCGACTCATGGACCGACGCCGATGCGATTCCTCGCCACGCTCTGCTCGACATGGTCCGGGGCGCCGACGCGATCGTGACGCTGCTGACCGAACGCGTCGACGCCGAGTTGCTCAAAGCCGCCGGTCCGCAACTGCGCGTGGTCGCCAACGTTGCCGTGGGGTACAACAACTTCGATCTGCCGGCGATGAACGCCCGTGGAGTGATTGCCACCAACACGCCCGGCGTGCTCACCGATGCCACCGCCGATGTCGCCCTCGCCCTGATCTTGATGGTCACGAGGCGGCTGGGCGAAGGTGAACGGGCGATCCGCTCGAGTGAGCCGTGGAAGTGGGGCATGTTCTACAAATTGGGTGTCGGCATTGCTGGGCGCCAACTCGGCATCGTGGGTCTTGGCGCCATCGGTCGAGCTACCGCGCGACGAGCACACGCGTGTGGCATGTCGATCGTGTACTCACGACGTCGCGGCCCGGATCACGACATCGATGCCCAACTGGGCGCAAGGTTCGTCGAACTCGATGAGCTCTTGGCCACCAGCGACGTGGTTTCTTTGCACTGCCCGTACTCGTCGGACACGCACCACCTCATCGACGCCGCTGCGTTGCGGGCGATGAAGCCGGGCGCGTTCTTAATCAACACGGCGCGTGGACCCATTGTCGACGAAGACGCACTTGTATGTGCACTTATCGAGAATCGACTCGCCGGCGCCGGCCTCGACGTCTACGAGCAGGAGCCGACCGTGCATCCAGGATTACTGAGTCTCGAGAATGTCGCGCTACTCCCGCATCTCGGGTCGGCGACCATCGAAACGAGAGCGGCCATGGCGCGGCTCGCCGCGGAGAACGTGAACTCCGTTCTCCGCGGCGCAGTTCCGCTATCGCCGATTCGTGCGTGACGAATCCCTGGTCGTGAACGCCTGCTGACCCCGGCCTTGCATGGCCGCGCTCAACCGGAGTCAGCAGACGCTCACACCGTCTGATGTCCCTTCGCTTGGGCTGGATGCCGATGGCGCCCAGCCCCCCGCCGATCAGCGTGCGACCGTCAGGAGCTCCCTGTCGTTGTTCGTTCGAACGAGGTTCACGCGAGCCCGCGGTGCGGTAAACCGCAGCAGGTCCGACGAACGGTCATCGGCCGAGTCCCTCTTCTTCCGCGGTGCGGCCGAATCGTGTCGGGCCGAAGTGGCCCAATCGAAGGCGTCGTCTCGGAGCCGAGCCAGGTGATGCTCACGATCGCCGTCGGGGCTTTCCAGGAGCTCACGCTCCCAGAGGAGCTCGACCGCTTCGTGACCCCAGAGCCGGCTGGCGGCATCGAGATCACCGGCGGCAACGCTCTGAACGACGGCCTCAACGACCCAACCGAGGGGTCCGACTCGGTCGGTCAGCGCTTGATGGAGAGCCCGAGTCCGACACGGATCGGTCGGCGTGGCCGACGCTGGGTTTGTCAGCCCGAGTACTGCCATGCCGGAGCCGGGATAAGGGCAGCCGACGAAACGGCGACAGGCGTGACGGACTTTTTGACCGAGGTGATGACGCGAGCCTTG
>JAYSTV010000350.1:0-7295 GCA_043719425.1 Acidimicrobiia bacterium
TCGTTGAGAAGCTTCTTCGAGAGGCGCAGTGCAAGGGGCGGCCCGGCGGCGATGCGCCGAGACCAGTCGGTCACATAGGCATCGAGTTCAGCCACGGGAACGACGCGGTTCACGAGACCGATGCGCTCGGCCTCGGCCGCCGAGATCACGTCGGCGAAGAAGGCGAGTTCCTTGGCCCGGTGCAGGCCGATGAGGCGGGGGAGTAGCCACGTGCCACCGAAGTCGAGCGCGAGCCCTCGCTTGGCGAAGATCTCCGAGAAGCGAGCCCGGTCGCTGGCCACGATCAGGTCACAGCCGAGAGCCATGTTGCACCCAGCGCCGACCGCGACCCCGTCGACCTTCGCGATCGTGGGCATCGGCAGCCGGTGCAGGGCCATCGCGACCTCGGACACCTCGCGCATGGAAAGCAGCTGATGCCGGGGCGGTGCGTCGCCGCGGGCGGAAAGGTCGGCACCGGAGCAGAACTCGCCACCTGCGCCGGTGAGCACCACGCAACGCACGGCGTCTTCGTCGACGATCTGTCGAAGCACGCCGCGCAGATCTCGCCACATCTGGGCGTTGATGGCGTTCTTCTTCTCCGGACGGTTCAACGTGATTGTGGCGATTCCGGCGTCGTCGGAACCGGCGTCGCCGATGAGAAAGCTGAGCGTGTCGAGATCCATGTCCGAGAAACTACGAAACGGTCACCCGTTTCACCCAAACGGCGGCGCTACAGCTCGTTGGTGTTGAACGTGTCGCACTGCGTGGGCTCGCCCGACCGGAAGCCCTGCAGGAACCAACGCTGGCGTTGCTCCGACGAACCGTGCGTCCATGACTCGGGGGTGACTCGACCCTGCATTTTGCGCTGGATCCGGTCGTCGCCCACCGCCGACGCGGCGTCGAGACCGAGCTTGATGTCTTCGTCGGTCAGTTCGACGATCAGCGGCTTCGGCCCTTTGGTGGCGTTGTTGGCCCACACGCCGGCATAGCAATCGGCCTGCAGTTCGAGACGAACGGACGAGCTCTTGGGACCTTGACGATCGCCCGACTGCTCCACCTGCTTCGACGTGCCGAGCAAGTTCTGGATGTGATGGCCGTACTCGTGAGCAATCACGTATGCCTCGGCGAACGGTCCGCCCTTGGCATCGAATTTCGTCTGCAGTTCCTCGAAGAACGAGAGGTCCACATAGACCTGTGAATCGGCGGGGCAGTAGAAGGGGCCGACATCGCTCGACGCGTTGCCGCAACCCGTCTGGGTTTGGCCGCTGAAGAAGTTGGTGGTGGCCTTGGTGTACTCCAGGCCAGAGCGCTGGAATTCGTCGGCCCAGTAGGCCTGCACGCTGTTGACGACACCGACGTTGCGACAATCTTGACGACGGTTGGCGTCGGCGCCCGTCTTGCACTCACTGGCCAGGTTGGTGTTACCGCCGCTGCTCCCGGCGGGCGACGCCGACGCCGAGCTGGAACCGAGACCGGATTGCGATTGCGATTGGGTTGGCGTGACGCCACCCAGACCCCCGTTGCTGCCGGAACACATCTGCAGGCCGACGACCACGAGGATCATGATCAATCCGAGCCCACCACCTCCGGCCTTGCCCATCGGAAAGCCGCCGCCCCCCATGCCGCGCCCGAGGCCGCCAAGACCGCCGCCGCTACTGCTGGCGCGGCCGCGCTCGTCGTCGACCTGGGATGTATCGAGGCTCGCATTGTCATCGAAGCGCATGGGGGAAGTTCCTTCTCCGAGGTCGGCTGGCAGGTGCGGACACTACTGGCCGGCGCACGGCGCGTTGCTACGAAAGGGCATAGGTGGTGTTGTCGCCGGTTTCCTGGCTGGTTACGTTGCCCTGTCGTTGCAGCTCGATGAGGTGGGCCAGCACGCTTCGGCCGGCCGCTTTGATGAGCCGGGCGTCGAGGCCGATGTAGATCGCCTCCACCAGCGACTCGATTGACATCGGACCGGTACGGAGCGTCTCGACAATCTGGGCAGTGCGTTGGTGACGATGTTCAACCAGCAAGTTGACGAACTCATCCGGCTTGGTGATCGTGGTGCCGTGGGTCGGCCAGTACCGAGCGTCACCGGCCCCCTTGATCATGGCCAATGACCCGAGATAGTTCCGAAGGTCGCCGTGGGGAGGTGAGATCACGCTGGTGGACCAGCCCATGACATGGTCGCCGGAGAACAGCACCCGCTCGCTCGGCGCCGCTGCGAGCTCCACTCGGTAACAGAGATGGTTGCTGATGTGTCCAGGGGTGTGGACGGCCTCAGCACGCCAACCGACGCCGTGAACGAAGTCGCCGTGCCGCAGGACGCCGTCGGGGACGAAGGTTCTGTCGCCACCTTCTTCCGACGAACCCTCGGGCTCTCCGTCAGTGTCCGGCGCAGTGGGGTGCGGCCCGAAGCCGTACGTCGAAGCAGTCGTATGCGCGCGTAGTGGCGCGCATCCGGGGGAGTGATCAGGGTGGGTGTGGGTGACGAGGACATGGGTGATCGTCTCGCCCGTGAGCTGACGCATGAGCATGGCAATATGGCGCTCGTCGCTCGGTCCAGGATCGATCACGGCGACTTCGCCGCGGCCGATCACGTAGGTACCCGTTCCCCGAAAGGTGTACGGACCAGGATTGGCGGCGACGATGCGTCGGATGCCGGGAGCCACATCTTCCAACACACCGTGGAGCGGATCGAATCCCTTGACGAAGCGCGGGCCACTCATAGTCCTGCATCTTCGTCGGGCTTCGACCGACCCGGCCAGTTCGTGAGCTTCGGAAGCAGTGCGCCGACTCGCCGTTCGCGGATTGAACCGGCCACCACGCCGAATCCGTAGGCGGCGTCGTCGAGGGCCCGCAGCGCGACGTAACGCACCGGGTCGAGCGGCGGTCTGCGGCCATGATGATCTCGCAGTCCTTGGATGGTGACGGCTGCGCCGAGGACTGCGGCCAGCCGTCGGTTGCGGGTTCGCAGCACCATGGCCGCGGTGACCGGGAACCACGTTCGGGTCATGGCGTTGGCGGTCTGTTCTAATGCGGCGAGGTGTCCTCGACCCGCCAGGCGGCGGGCGTCTCCGCTCGTGAGCATCGGCAGGCGATAGGCGAGTCGTTCACCGGTCCAGGTCGCCACTCCCGCGCCGACGACGACACCAAGTGGGTGGACCAGGACGGGCAGCCAGACGGCCAGACTCCACGGGGAGAGCACGGCGGGCGGGACCTGGCCGGGATGTCGAGCATCGAGGGTTGCTGCTGAGGTCCCGTACTGGAACCGACGACGCAACATTGCCGGAAGTGTTGCCCGGTGATCGTGGGCAACGGTTGCGGCCGGTTCGTAGCGGAGTACGGCGCCCGATGCATAGAGGCGCCACAGCAGATCAACGTCCTCGCCGACGTGAAGGCTTTCGTCGAACCCACCGCATTCGGCCAACGTCGTGGCCCGAACGACGAGCGCCGCCGCGGGCACGTAGGCAACTCGCGTGGTCGGGGCAATCAATGCGGGGTTCGGTCCGAGGTCAAGTGCACTTCGTACGTGCTCATATCGTTCGACAACCGAGGCGTTGGCTCCTGGCTTGGCATCGGCGAGACCGATGACGCGAGGAGCGACGAGGTCCGCCCTGAGCGCGCCGTCGGCATCGAGATGGACCAGACAAACGTCGAGCCATCCTTCGATTGGCACCACGTCGCTGTCGAGGAACGCAATGAATGTGGTCGCCGCTCGAACGGCTCCGGCGTTGCGCGCCGCCGCCGGTCCTTTTGCTGTCGTATGCGCGATGACGATTGCTCCGGAGGCAGTTGCGACGGACGCGGAAGCGTCGGACGATCCGTCGTCGACCACGATGAGTTGCGCCCCCCGTGCTCGGGCCGGTTCGAGCGCGTCGATCAAACAGCGGAGTGGCTCGGCGCGATCGCGTACCGGGACCACGATTGTGACGTCGTCGAATCGACGGGTCCCGTTTGGCGTCGGCGCGAGATGGGCGATCCCACGTTTGACCAGTGTCTCGACGAACCGACTCGCCGCGGCCTGTCGGTTCGGCGGCAGGTCGTCGAGGACCTCGCCGAGTGCGGCGCCGGCCATGAGTTGGGCGACAACTTCATCAGCGGGCGGTCGGAGCCGCAGGAGCCGCATCGGCGACCCGCCCACGGCTACCGGGGTGCCGTCTCTCCCCGGTTTGATCGTGATCGTGGGATCAATCCGAAAGGAAGAGCGCTCGTGCAGCGGGGCCCCGGGCATGGTCCGATTCCATCACGAGCGGCGGCGTCGATATGCTTGGAGTCACCATGAGCCCCGCCGTTGTCACCGAAGTCCGCCCGTCCTCGTCCGGCGCCTCGGCCGGGTCAACGCTCCTCATCGATGCCGACCTGTTCGACGATGCCGACGAACTCCTCGTCGAAGAGATCTCGATCGACGGCATGTGCGGCGTCTACTAGCGGGTCAGTTCAGGCTTTTGGCCAGGCGCAGCGTGGCGAGGCTCTCCGGGGCGGAGAGACCGGCGATGGCCAGGGTGTAGTCGGGGAGTTCATACACGTCGCCCTGCTCGGTGATCATGAGGAACCGGTCGAACTTGGCCAGGAAGGTGCGGTCGTGGCTGACGGCGATAACCGTGCCCTCGAAACCGTCGAGCGCTTGCTCCAGGGCTTCGGACGAATCGACATCGAGGTTGTCGGTCGGCTCGTCGAGCAGGAGCACGTTGTGGCCTTCGATCTCGAGACAGAGAATTTCTAGGCGCGCTTTTTGTCCACCGGACAGCGTTTGGAATTCCTGCTTCGCTTGGGACCGCAGGCCGTAGCGGGCGAGGGCCTTCATCGACTTCTCGTCGTCGTGCACGCGATCGCGCACGATGTCGAAGCACTGGCGGCCGCGGAAGTCGGGCCGATCGTTGATTTGGGTGAACACCCCGACGGAGGTCCGCGGTCCGAAGGTGATGGTGCCATGGTCGGGCGTCTTTTCGCCCGAGAGCGCGCCGAGAAGATGGCTCTTGCCGGTGCCGTTTGGTCCGATGAGGCCGATGCGTTCACCGTGGTGGAACTCATCGGTGAACGGCCGGAACAACCTGCCCATGGCTACACCCTTGAGCACGGCAACCCGTCGGGCGGCATCAGCACCTCGTAAGTTCACATAGATCTGTTGATTGGGAACCGGTGGGGGTGGCGGACCGGCGGCGACGAATTTCTCCCAGCGCGTTTCGGCGGCGTTGGCCTTCGTTGCGTTCTTGAAGTTCTGGGCGGCGCGCGTCTTCATGATCTTCATGTGGGCAAAGAGTCGCCGCTCTTCGTCGTTCCAACGCTTGAGTTCGTCACCCAGGAGTTCCTGTCGCTTGTCGCGGGCCTCGCCGAACGTGGCGTAGGACCCGCCGTGCACCCATGCGCCCGAACCCTCCACGGCAATGATCTTGTCGGTCACCTTCTCCAGCAAGGCGCGGTCGTGGCTCACCATCAAGATCGTCGAGCGACATGATCGAATCTGCTCTTCGAGCCACACCCGGGTGGGGATATCGAGATAGTTGTCAGGCTCGTCGAGGAGCAGCACGTCGGCCCCCGACGTGAGCAACAGGTCGAGCACGAGGCGCTTGCGTTCACCGCCCGACAGCTCGCCGACGAGGCGCGTGGAGAAATCGAGCACGGGTGTTTTCACGCTGCGCTCCGCCGCCGCGAACCATTTCGCTTCGAGCTCGTAGCCGCCGAGGTCGCCCCACTCGGTGAGAGCTTCGGCGAACGCCATACCGTCGTCGGAACCGTCGAGCATCGCCCGTTCGGCAATGGCCAATCGACGACCGGCGAGACGCAGTTCCTTCGGCGCAACCTCGATGAGCATCTCGCGCAACGAATCGTCGGGCTGGGACATGCCGACATCCTGGGTCATGGTCAGCACGGTGCCCTTCACCGACAGATCGCCCTCGTCGGCCTCGAGTTCGCCACTGAGGATGCGCAGGATCGTGCTCTTGCCGACACCGTTCGGACCAACGAGGGCGGCGTGCTCACCCGGCGCCACACCGAAGCTCACGTCGAAGAACAACAGATCGTGTCCCGGAGGTGAATAGGCCAGATCAGAAACGACAATGCTGCTCACCGGTCCAGTCTCGTCGACTGGGCCCTTAGGCTTTGTCTCGGTGAGTGATCGTCCGCGGATCCTGGTGGTCGACGATGAGGCGAGCATTGTCGACGTGCTCACGTTCTCGTTGGAGAAGGCTGGGTTCGCAGTATTGGTGGCGAACGACGGGATCACCGCCTTGCGATTGGCGCTCACTGCGAATCCGGACCTGATTTTGCTTGACGTGATGCTGCCCGGACTCGACGGTCTGTCGGTGTGCCGGGAAGTGCGGGCGGCGAGCGACGTGCCGATCATTCTTCTCACGGCACGGGGATCCGAGGCTGATCGCGTGGCCGGGCTGGAACTTCACGCCGACGACTATGTAGTGAAGCCATTCAGCACACGCGAGCTTGTCGCACGTGTACATACGATCTTGCGGCGTGTCTCGGTGAGCGCCCCGCCGGCGAGTACGGCCGACGCGTCGATCGTCGTCGGCGCCCTCCGTCTTGATGAGGAAACGTTCGAGGCGTGGTGGGGGACCGAACCGATTGGACTCACACGACTGCAGTTTGATCTCCTGATGGTGCTCGCCCGGCGGCCCCGCATGGTCTTCACCCGTGAGCAACTTCTCAACGTCGTGTGGGGAACGGACTTCACCGATGACGTGCGCACCGTCGACTCCATGGTGAAGCGCCTGCGGACGCGCCTGCGTGACGCCGGCGCGCCCGAGGGTCTCATCGTGAGCCGGCGCGACCTCGGCTACTGCCTAGGTCCTGCCGTGGCCGCGCCATCGACCTGACACATTCCTCCTGGACAGTGGCCGACAACACCGGGAGCGAACGTCGCTCCCCATCCTCGGAGGATTTTCGATGTCACCAGCAACCACGACCCGTATCTCCATCGGCGCCGCCGTCCTGGCCGCCTTCGCCGCCCTCAGCACGTCATTTCTGCTTGGTCGCCAACCTGCCGGTGCGGCTACAGCCGTGGACACGGTCAACGACTCGGCCCGGCCCGCTCGTGATCGACAGATCACCGTGACCGGTAAGGCCGAGCAACGGATCAAGCCGGATCGAGCCACGTTGGCGTTCTCGGTGGCGACGAGTTCGAAGAATCCGTCGGCGGCCCAACTGGCCAACGAGGCTGCTACCGCAAAGGTGATCGCCGCCCTCAAGGCGGCCGGGGCAAGCAATGGCGAGATCAATCCGCGCGGGCTCGTCATTGCGACGGAAGAGCGCTCCGAACAGGACCCGCGTATTCCGATCGAGGTCCGGACCGAGACCATCTCGGTGACCTACACCGTGGT
>JAYSTV010000036.1:0-1822 GCA_043719425.1 Acidimicrobiia bacterium
CGACTGGCAGGGTTCGAGGGTTGTCCAAGACACTCAAACCTGAGAAGGGAATCACCGGAGGATGTCCCGTTGTCTGTTGAAGTCCCGTGGTGATCCGGGTGATCCTCCCAAAGTTCTCCAGACCATCCGCAACGTTTACGCACCCGCCTTTGCCGAAGTTCTTGCCGGCGTTGATCACCGAAGCCGTCGCCGCGAACGCAACGCCCGACGACCTGGCCAAGATTCTGAACAAGGCAGCACGAGCGATAGAAGACGACGATGGCGTCAGCCGCCACGAACAGCAACGCCGCGACGCCGCCTTGCGAACCTGGACCGATACGCGCAACGGGATGCTTCGGATCTCCGGCGCCTTCGACCCGCTCTCCGGCGCCCTGCTGAACCGGCCGCCTCAACGCCGCTCTAGCCGCGCTCTTCGCCGAGAAGACCCCGTCGTTCTCGATGCCCGCGCCGCCACGACCCGTCGAACAACGGCAAACCCGTTGTCGACTGGGGTATCCCGGAGCTTCCGGCCCGAAGCCTCCAGGAACTCTTCAAGCGAGCCGACTCCACCCGGTCATCGCCCAATGGGGTCGGGCGCGGACCACCCATCCAACGTCAAGCCGCGTAGCGGCCGATCAATCTGCTGCGCAAGCTCGCCGAGCGTCACCCAGCTCCTTGACAACCAAAGCCGGTCACCCGACTCGGCGGACCCTGGGCGCAGTCTTGGCGACGACGGCGTCGGTCGCCGGGCGAAACAGTCGTCCTTCGATAGCGGCCCGCACTGCATCGACGGCGACACGGTGGCGGTCGTTGTCCTCCGACGCGCCGTCGGTCAGGCCGACCACGATGATGCGGATGAACGCCAGGACCAGGCTGCGTTGGGTCGGCGAGATCTCACCCGAGGCAATGCCATCGTCAACGAGGACCTGGAAGAAGCTGTAGCCAGGGCCGTTGGGTCGTCCGAGGGCAACGCGCAGTTCGTCGTTGCGGGCCATGTCGACGCGGGCCGCACCAACGAAACGGGCGAGGGAGGGCTCATCTCCGTTTAGGTCATGGGCGGCTTCAAGCACGGCCTCGAGCCTGGCCACAAACCCATGGATACCGTCCAACGCTGCCGCGAGGCGCTCGTAGATCGCGCCCTGCACATGCTCGTACGCCGCCTGATACATGAGGATCTTCGAGTCGAAGTAGTGATAGAGAGCCCCGGTCGTGATTCCGGCCTCTCCGGCGATGTACTTGTTGGTCGTCGTCTCGTAGCCCAATTCGGCGAAGGCGTGCACGGCAATCTCAACGATGCGTTCGCGTGTGTCGGCCGAACTCGACGATGGAGGTCGGCCAAGCCGAGTGGGCTTCTTGGGCACGGCCACAGCGTACCGGCGGTGGCGTGACCTCGCCCTGACGCCACGCGACCGGATCCGCGACCGGATCCGTGACCGAGCCTGGCCAGGAAATAACTGGCCGATCAATTCGACGTTGCGAACAGGGCTGTGGTCGACTCGTAGGGCACGCATCGCGGCCGGAACGGGTACGCGCCCGGTCACAACCAGCAGGAGATCCCCGTGAGCCAACCAACCGTCACCGAATTCACCGACGAGGCCAGGGCCTGGTTGGAGACCCACGCCACCAAGAAGGCCGCCCCGTCAGGCCAGGAAGGGCCCTGGGGCACGGGCGAGTTCTCCGTGTCGATCTTCCACGCCCTGAGCTTCGACGAGGAGCAAGCGCTGCTCAACTCGATCACCGGTTGGCATCGAGCGAAAGCAGAGAAGGGCTACCACGCCATCACGGCTTCGCCGGAGTATGGCGGCCTCGGTCTGTCCAAGGAGTACGCGCGCGCCTTCTCAAA
>JAYSTV010000351.1:0-2998 GCA_043719425.1 Acidimicrobiia bacterium
ACCGACATTCCAGCCGCATCACGCACGGTCACGACCGTTGTTCTTCGATGCTGTCGCCGCAGTGTTCGGGAGTCCTACACCATCTACAGTTTTCGGACGTGGGAGCGACGAGATCGCACTCTGCACCACGCCGCCATCAACAATCATCTCGGTCCCGGTGATGTAGGCCGCTTCACCGGAGAGCAGAAATGAGACTGCCGACGCGATGTCGTCGGAGGTGCCCAGACGACCGAGCGGGACCCGACCAGACCGAGCCATCCGAGCATCAGGATCGGCATAGATCGGCTCCGACATGCCGGCGTCGATGAGCCCAGGAGCAACGGCATTGACCCTGATCCCATGTACACCCCACTCCAACGCCATCTGTCGGGTGAGGAGTGCGATGGCGGCCTTCGTGGACCCATAGGCGCCAGAGTTCAGACCCGGTGACACGCCGTTGATCGAAGTGATGTTCACGATCGACCCGGGCATACCGTCGGCGACCATGCGGCGAGCGGCCACGCGGGCGACCGTGAAGGTTCCCGTCAGGTTCACCTCGACGACACGACGAAATTCAGTGTCGCTGACGTCGAGCAACGAGCCGAAGCGGACGATCCCGGCATTGTTCACCACGGCCGTAGGAGCGAACCGCAGTGAGGCAATGAGCGCCTCGACGGCAGCATGGTCAGTGACGTCACACACAGCGGTCCCGGCGGCACCGTCGACATCGATCCCGATCGTTTCAAAACCATCAGCGCGCAGACGATCGGCAATAGCCAGGCCAAGCCCTCGGCCGGCGCCCGTCACGATCGCGATGGGCGCGCTCACGAACGAGCCACCGACTGCGTCAAGGGGACGGCGGTCCACGACATCGAACGCTCACCCGGGAGGTCACGCCGCGCCGGAACAGGAGTGAGGTCGATGTCTTCGCCACGACAGATCACGTGGCGAAGCTTCGATCGGTCCTGCAGAATCGCGATGTCCTTCGTCGGATCACCGTGGACGACAAGAAGATCCGCGCGCATACCGACATCAACCACGCCGGTCTCCCCTTGTTCGCGAGTGGCGATGGCTCCATTCCGTGTGCCGCAGGTGATGGCCTCCAACGGAGTGATGCCAAGTTGCTTGACGAACACTTCCATCTCTCTGGCATGCCATTCGCCGATCGGTGTCACGCTGAACCCGGTCTCGGTGCCGCACGCGATCGGCACACCGCGGTCGTAGGCCACGCGGGTCATCTTCGCGGTGGCCTCGATCTCTGATGCGAACCAGTCGAGCGCCATCGCGCCAGCACCGGCCTTGGTCCCGTAGTCCGCGAGGTTGGCGAGGAACGTCCACGTGGGAACCAGGAGCGAGCCGGCTTCGAGCATCGCGTCCACGCATGCTTCGTCGAGAAACGAGCCGTGGTAGATCACGTCGATACCAGCTTGCGCCGAGAGCAGCGTGGATTCCTGACTGCGGCAGTGGCCGAGCACCCACGCGCCAAGCTCATGAGCCGTCTCACAGATCACTTCGAGCTCGCTGCGCTTCCACACGCAGATCTCGCCGCGACGACTCGGGATCGAGCCAGTCACGTGGACCTTGATGCAGTCGGCTCCTTCCTTGATCTGACGCCGAACCGCACGCACCATGTCGTCGCGATCATGCACAACTTCGGCATACCCCGCCGTGCCTTCGTCGGGGATGAGCCGCCCGGCCGTACCACCAACCGCGGTCATCAGCGCATGGTGGCCGGACTTCATCGTGGGCCCGGAAACGATCCCGGCGTTGATGCAATCACGCAGCGCCGGACCGATCCCGAAAAGACCGTCGGCATCGAGAAACGACGTGACCCCGGCGAGAAGCAGCTTGCGCACGTTGGCCGCGGCGATGATCGCCGCGCTTGCGGGCTCGCGACGAAAGAACAACTCGTCGTTCGACGCCGGCTCACCGAGGGTCACGTGGGTATGCGCATCGATGAGGCCGGGCATCACCGTGCATCCGGCGGCGTCGATCACCCGCGTGCCAGGCGCCGGCACAGACGGCACCGTCCGCGGGTTGACCGCAACGATTCGATCACCGGACACGTGCACGTCGGCCGGTCGTGGCGCGGCCCCGGTCCCGTCGATCACCATGGCGCCGGCGATCACTGTGTCCATGGGCACGGAAGACGTTTGCCGGGCCAACGGCGATGTCGGATTCTCCGGCACGGTGGTCATTGCTGCTCCTTCGGCTGGAGTCGTGTCGCCCGGTTGCGGATGGTCGTTAGTGCCCTGACGACGCACGGGTCGATCGTACCGTCCATGCCACGCAGCGTCGAACGAGCTCGGCGGTGGCCGGATGTCCGAGTGCCGCCGCGTCGTGCCCGAGGCCCATTTGGGCGACCGCCCCTTGACCGACGCGACGACCCCACAGGATCGGGTACTCGTCGCCGGCGGGCCCGTCGCTTGGACGAGCGAATGCCAGAGGTTCGACATCACCCCGAACGTCGAGGTGCATATAGACCTCGTCGATCGTCTCGAAGTCGGTCAGGCCGTGGACGATCTCGCTCGCCTCGTTCGTCGACCCCACGGATGCCAGCCGAACAGAGACGGGTCCGAGGGGCGGATGAAACGACCGTTCCCAGTTCCAACGGGCGCCGAGCAGGTCACCCCACTCCGGCCAGTCGTCAAAGCAGATGGTGGACGTATGCAGCGCCACGAAGGCTCCGCCGTCGGACACGAAACGCAGTAGCGCGTCGCGCACGTACGGTGGAGATTCGTATGCCCACGTAGCTCGCAAGTCATCGTACCGATCGGCGAGCATGCGCCACCAGAGCATGTGCGACACGATGACATCAGGAGCAGTTCGCAAGATCGCGTTCGGGAGTTCGTGTGGGTGCCGGGTCACTCCGACCACACTGTGCCCCGCCTCTTCGAGGATATCGGTGAGCGCGATCGCCGCGGCAGCATGATCGTGGGCGTACGTTGGCCCACCCGACGCCAACAGTACGCGCGCTGATGTCATTGCAGGCCGGCGTAGGACCCACCGTCGACGGGGA
>JAYSTV010000352.1:0-2996 GCA_043719425.1 Acidimicrobiia bacterium
CAGTCCGTATTGGGCGTTGCGAGTTCCGTTGCAGCCGTCCGAAAACGAAGCTCGGCGATTGGGCGCGAACGTGATCGCCACAAGTCCGGCGTTTTTGGAGCGAATCGGCAGCGGCAGCTTTCTGTCTGCGACTTGGAGTTGCGCGACGGTCCATGATCCGGAGAGCTCGTGTCGGGCGAGTTGCGTCGATTGCACCCGAGGGAAGGGAGCGACGGTGAACGTGATCGAAGAGTCCGCATTGGAGAGTGTCACCATGTCGCCGTTGCGTTGCAGCTTCGCCTCGCTCATCAAGATCGCAAAAGTCTTGACGAAACGCTCGCCGCCCGGACAAGGAAGCGACGTCATCGGCGCAAGCGAGCCGTACAGGGTGCCGTCCACCTCGATGCTGCTGCTCGAAAAGTTGTTGCAGCCATCGGTCACGTACCCACCCTGGTTCGGTCCCCGCACGGCGAGGTTCTGCGGCGCCGGCACGACAGCGCCAGCGACATTGAGCGACGTGGATGTCCAGACGCCTGGACCTTCAGGCGACCTTTGGAATGCGCTGCTGCGCTCCGCCCGTGGCATTGCCTCAAGTCGAAGTTCCGTGCTCCCGGCAGTGATCGTCGCAAGCGATCCCTTCAGTTCGACGGTGAACTCGCCATTGACGACGCTGCTCAAGGTCTCGGCCGTCGATACAGCTGAGGTCGGACAGTTCGACTTTCCGAGCGGGTGCGCCGGTCGGATCGATGGGATTTGCTGGTCCGTCGGTCGCCAGCGAACGATGCCCGGCCCAACCCAGTTCAGGCGGCCGACCCGCGAGGTCGTCACGGTCCGGCAACCATCGAACACGGTCGGCGAGCCGAGCGCGAACTGCCAGACCGAGGGTCGCTGAAGGACAAGGGCGTTGCCGTCGGCCTGGCCACCGGTCAGGCGCCATGCCGTCGACGACAGCTTCTGGGCGAGCGCCGTCGTCCCGAGATCAAGCGTCGAGTCGTTTGCTCGTGTGAATCGCACAAACATGTTGCGGACGTTGATGCTCCACTGATCGCCGCCAACCTCCGGCCGCGGCGAAGATGCGAGCGCCCGGCGCAGCACAGCCTGGTAGCGAAGTGACGGACACGACTCGGGAGGCACGGTCCAGGTGTTGCCTTCGACGACCAGCGTGCCAGAGAACAGGTTCAGCTTTCCGTCCAGTTCGTTGCACCCATCGAAACCGTAGAACTGGGTCCAGCCGGTTCCCCAGATCGTGAGGCCGGCGCTTCGACCCCTCGACGGTGCTGGGGGATCGATGATCTGGCCGTCGAGGCGAATCTCGGACACTGCCCACGTGCCGACCAGAGGGTTCGGGTCAGGTGGGGCAGTGTTCCTGCCTGCTTCTTGCGAGAGGAGCATGCCGGTCGCCGACCAGGCGATGTCGCTTTCGCTGAGTGACTGTGCCGTCGCTCCGGGCCCCGCCACGAGCAGTGCGGCGAACACTGCGAGCACCGATATCGCACCACGATGGCGACCCCGACCGCGTTCCATGAGCAAGATTATCGCCGGGCGCTGGCCCGAGAGTTTTCTGTCGCGACGCTCGCGGGAATCTATTCGGCTGTCGTCCGGTGTCACCCAGTAGAGAAATTCTCCACGAAGTCGTGGGCGGGCTCAGATGATATTGATCGCGTCAAGGACCGACGCGGCATAGTCAACGTCACCGCGGATTGTGCAGGCGGTTCGCCATGCGCTTCGTTGTGTACCCCAACTGACGAAGTCATGGGCCGTTGATGTCACGGTGGCCGCGACATCGCGATCGGACTCCGCGACGAGAGTGACGAGTCCGTTCGCTCCGACCGGTTGGACGGTCCAGGTGCCGTCGCCGGCGCCGGTGAGCTCGAGTCGCCACGGACGTTTGACGATCGACAGCGGTGCGCGGCACATCTGCGGAAGACCGGCGATCATCCAGTCAATGCCCGGCCTCACGCGGATGTCGTCGGCGGGTGGAAGCACCCGCTTGAGCGGACCGGCTGGTCCCATCGTGTCGTGGCGGAGGTGGCAGTAGTGGTCGAAGCAGTAGGCGTTGGCCAGCCAGTGCATGGCGTATGTACCAAGGTCGGCGAGTGGAATTTCGGTTGAGGCGACCGGTTCTTCTTGCATTGCCGCGAGCGCGGCGATCGCTGCGTCGCGATGCTGGTCGTACTCTGCGAGTACCTCTGCCGCGGTCCACGTGCGTCGCTGAGTGACTAACGCTTCGACCATCTGTTCGGCCGGGAGTTCCGGAGGCGGTTCGGTGGGCGCTGGGCTGGGGTCGGCGAGTTCTTTGAAGTTCGAAGTGACGTGCGCAAGGACCTCCTGCACGCGCCAGCCGGCGCAGGCGCTCGGTAGGACCCACTCGGCGTCGCTCAGCGATCCAAACACGGCCTGCATGTCTTGGTGGTTGGCACGTAGCCCATCAATGGCGGCTGTCGTCATGTCGTTCCCTTCGGTGAAGAGGTCGGCTGTTCGACACACGGATGAACAGAGGATCGCTTGGAGACGGTAACTGATTCGCTACACACTGATCAACCTGGTGGGCCGACTGCGTCCTGAGCGTGTTCGGCTTGGCTTCAGCTGACAGTCCAGTCGGCGGACGGAAAGAGGCGTCACCGGTGGCTGCGCCGTTGGTGGTCCTAGGCTGACAGGAATGGGGGATCAGCGTTGGCGGATTGCCCCGGAGCTCGATATGTCCGGTTGGTGCAACACGGCAGCACCACCGACGCTCGCTGGTTTGCGGGGCAAGGTCGTCGTGATGCACGCATTTCAGATGCTGTGTCCCGGGTGCGTGCTCGAAGGCACGCCGTTCGCGCAGAAGCTCTATGAAAGTGTCAATCCGAACGACGTTGCCGTGCTTGGGCTGCACACGGTGTTCGAGCACCACGACGCAATGACTCCGGTGTCGTTGCGAGCGTATCTGCACGAATTCCGTATCACGATGCCGGTCGGGATTGACCGTCATGACTCGCCGGGCGCGTTGCCCGTCACGATGGCTGCATACGGAATGC
>JAYSTV010000353.1:0-2993 GCA_043719425.1 Acidimicrobiia bacterium
GACCCGAGGGTCGCGTAACCCGACAACCAAACAGGGCATCGACGCCGATGGGCACGTCGTCGAGAGTTGCGGACATTCGGCAATCTTTGTCCTCGCGACCGGTCAAGTCCTAGGGTGCCGGGATGATCGATGGTGCCGACGTTGTTGTTCCCGCCCCGCCCACCTGCTCCACCGACGAGTTTGCGTCGCTCGACGCCACCGCCCAAGCGGCTCTCGTTCGACGCAACGAGGCCTCGCCGAGAGACCTTCTCGCCGCCGCCATCGCCCGCATTGAGTCACTCGACAACGTCGAGCGCAGTGGCCTGAACGCAGTCGTCACGAACCGCTTCGAGGCCGCTCTCGCGGAGGCCGACGGGCCACTTCCCGACGGACCGTTTCGCGGTGTTCCCTTCCTTCTCAAAGACCTCTGGCCCGCAATGGCCGGGGAACCGATGCACATGGGCAACGCCGCCCTCAAGGCGGCGGGACATCGGGCGGAGGCCGACTCCAACCTCGTGCGTCGCTATCGCCAGGCCGGATTCGTGATCGCCGGACGGACCAACTCACCTGAACTGGGTCTGGTCGCCACGACCGAGCCACTCTCGTATGGCCCGACTCGCAATCCGTGGAACACCAACTACAGTCCCGGCGGCTCGTCGGGTGGTGCCGCGGCGGCCGTGGCCGCCCGCTTGGTCCCGATCGCCAATGCTTCCGACGGCGGCGGTTCGATTCGAATCCCGGCATCGTCGTGCGGACTCGTCGGCCTCAAGCCGTCGCGGGGCCGCAACTCCATGGGGCCGTTCCAGGACGAATGGGGGGTGTCAGTGCAACACGTGGTGTCGCTCAGCGTGCGAGATTCAGCCACCGCTCTCGACGCCTCGTGTGCGCCTTTTGCCACCGACGGCGTGATCGCACCGCCGCCCCCATCAGGCACGTTCGCGGCGGCCCTGGACCGCGAGCCCGGCCGACTTCGCATCGGCATCCTGGCCGAGTCACCGTCGGTCGACACCGACCCGGAGTGCGCTCAGGTGGCACGGAACGCGGCAGCCGCGTTGGCTGTGCTCGGTCACCATGTTGACGATTCGTTCCCGGATGCGCTTCGCGACATGGCCATCGTCTCGGCGCGATTCACCACGCAGTGGACGCTGAACGCCGCCGCCAACGTGGCCCGCATGGGAGCGATGATCGGACGCGAACTGGGACCCGATGATGTGGAACCGACCACGTGGCTCATGGTCGAGATGGGCCGTCGCGCGACGGCGCTGGAGTTGAACGACGCCGGTGCCGCAATGTCGTCGTTCCGTCGCGCCGTGGCCGCCTGGTGGGCGCGTCCCGACGAACTCGACGGCGGGCAGGGCTACGACCTATTGGTCACGCCAACGGTGGCCGCTCCCCCGCCGCGCCTCGGTTTGCTGCGCTCGTCGAAGGAAGATCCGCTCGCCCCATTTCGCGAGTCGACCCCTCTCGCCACCTTCACGGCCTGGGTGAACGCCAGCGGGCAACCGGCCATCAGCGTGCCCACGGGGATGACGGTCAGCGGCTTGCCGATCGGAGTCCAGTTGGTCGCCGCCTACGGACGCGAGGACCTGCTCCTCCAGGCCGCCGCCCAGCTCATGGCACGGTAGCCCGCTGAACCGTGATATCGAAATGAACTATGCGCGCTTCGCTTTGTACGGCTTGTAGTTGCGATTCCGGGCCTCGGCCAACGAATCAGGGCCGAACGTGGCGCCCTGACCCATCTCGACGATGTCGTCGATAACGGCCTTTGGCGTGCCGGCATCGTCGAGGTCGTAGACCACTTGGGTGCGCTTGTCGCCGAGAAAACGAAAGTGTTCGAAGCGAGACGGTCGACCGGACATGGCCGCCAGTTTCGCATCACTTTCTCCCCCGGACGCGCATCGGGAGCACCTCCGAAGAAGTGCTCCCGACACAACAACTGGTAAGACTCACGCATGAGCGAAGAGCATCGGACGGGACCATCTTCCGAAACGCGAACGTGAGGGTGACTGGCGTGGATTCGCCAGTGGGTCCAGCTTGCCGACTAGCGGCCAGCCACCTCCAGGGTCCCAAACACTTGACTTACGGAAATTTGGATCACCTCCTTTTTCTGGTGAAGTCATCCTGCCACCGCCGGCGGACTTACGCCAGGTTTTTATGAGGTCACGGCCTGAGGTCCGATTGCACCGATAGCGACCAGGTAGTTCAGCTCGCCGTCGAGCACGGCCTTCACGTGCACCGGTACCACGTCGCGACCCATGGCCAGCAGTCGCATGACGAGCGCATCCACCGAGTCCTCAGAACCCACGATTACCGGTGTGCCGTCGGGTCCAATCGTGGTGGCGACGCCGCGCTCTCCGAGGTCGGTGAGATGCCAGTCGACAAGGTCGCGGACATCGGCGTAGGTAATCTGCGCGCGTACTTCATCGGGCAGTCGCTGTTCGATCCACACCACCGCTTCGGTGAGATCGAAGACCGGCTCGGGGGCAAGCTGATCGAGGCGACGCGTTTCGCGTCCGACCATCACTGCGGCGGTGATGAACACGAGCACGGCAGCGACAAGCGCGTAGACAATCACAAGGTCACCGTTCGCGACACTCGGCCCGACTCGATCATCGCGACGCAGATCATGGGGCGAAGAGCGCGTCGACGTAGTCGTCGGGATCAAACACAATCAGATCGTTCACGCCTTCGCCAAGGCCGACGAGCTTGATCGGGATGCCAAGTTCGGTCTGGATAGCAAAAGCGATTCCACCCTTGGCCGTGCCGTCGAGTTTGGTGAGCACCACGCCGGTGATGTCGGCCACGTCGGCAAACTGCTTGGCCTGTACGAGTCCGTTCTGCCCGGTCGTGGCGTCGAGCACCAGGAGCACCTCGGTCACCTGTCCGGGTTCCCGGTCGGCGACCCGGCGGATCTTGCGGAGCTCCTCCATAAGGTTCGTCTTCGTCTGGAGTCGACCGGCGGTGTCACCCAACACGAGATCGATGTTGCGCGATGCGGCGCGTTCCACGGCGTC
>JAYSTV010000354.1:0-7258 GCA_043719425.1 Acidimicrobiia bacterium
GAGCCGGCTCGAAAGGCGGCAGTCGCGCCTGATCGGTCTGTGGCGAGCTGAGCGATCGTGGCCGCCCACGGAAGTGCAACCGCATCCGGTTGAAACGAGAAGACCCATGGCGCCCCGTCGGCCGTGGCTAAGGCGTGCGGACGATCATTGGGCGCGGATGACTGCAACGGACCGGCGGCACCGGGGATGCGTCGGAGGGAACTGCCATCGTCCGGATACAGGTCGTTCGTGGAAAAGATGGCGGCGAGGAGCCAGGCGTCGGTTGAGCGGCCGCCACCGATGATGCTTCCGCCCTCGGCCATGAAGTCGCGGACAGCGGCTGATTCCTCTCGGGAGAGGTCCTGATCGACGACCACGAGCAGATCGTTGGCTCGGAGCTTGCCTTCGGTCCAGGCAACGTCGAGCGACGTGGTCAACGGCGCGGTGAGGACGGCGTTCCGATTGAGGAGCGAGACTAACGCCGCAAGACCGCCGCTCGACGTGGCGTAGCTCGACGAGCTTGGCCCCCGGGCGCCGCGGGTTTGGCTCGAGATCTGCCCAAGAATCGTGACGGCGAGCGCCACCGCCACCAGGGTCGCGAAGGTTCGTCGCCCGCGTCCGCGCAGCGTCGACGAAAAGATGGCGCTGTCTTCGGCGCCCACGACCGCGGCGGGCACGGTCATTGCGACTTCCGCCGGAGACGACGGCGTTTGATCCGAGCTATGGGGCCGCGCCCGCCGGGGATAGGTTCGCTCGGCGTCGGCCGACGCGATGCCTGCTGTTGATCGATGCCGGCGCGGATGATGTTCGGCCACTGCGTTCGCGAGGCGTGAATGTCGTCGAAGCCGGCGGCCGCGTTTGCGTAGGTGATTGCGTCGACTCGTTGGGCGAGCGAGGAATAGTTGGTGAGCGCGAGCTTTCGTCCGATCTCGCCGTTCGGTCGTTGCTCGGGAGCGTTGATGGCCCGTCCATCGGACAATCTCCGCAGGCCGGCTCGAAATCGTAAGCGAACAGACAAACTCAGATCACCATCGCGTTCGGCCTCGTCGGCCCGGCGTTCAAGTTCCCCGGCGGACAGGCGCTCGACCGACGCGCTTGTGGCAACTGACGATCGTCGTCGACGCAGCACACCGGCTCGCCGGGCGGCGACGGCCACCGCAAGAACCCCGGCCAGGGTGAGGACAATCCACACGGCGTTTCCGCCGCCGGGCAGGAGCGAATTCAGCTGTCGGCCGAGCCATCCGAATGGGCGTCCGAGAGTCCGTAGTCGCGCCCCAAACCAGTCGAGAATCCCTGCGAAGGGGCGTGGCGTCTTCTCGTCGTGGAAGCGTCGCTCAGAGAGGATTGCCGCCGCTTGGCGACGGGCCTCGGCGGGATCGCTGATGGGCATCAGACGACTAGGACCGCGACGGCATTGTCTTCTGCGAGTCGAGCGCGGCCGAGAGGACTTCCAGGTCGAAGCCCTCCTTGCGAATGCGGAGGTCCATGTACAACAGCACGGCGACGGCGGCACTCACCGGAGTGGTGATGGCGGCGGCGACCGTGCCGCCGAGAGCCTGCCAGACGAACTCGAAGCCCTTGTTCCCGCCGCCGAGCGCGCCGAGGATGCCCGTGATGATGGCCGAGATCACGCCCGCCACGATGCCGATCAAGAGGTTGGTCACCAACAGGGTGCCGAGCACCTTCCAGAAGTATCCCTTGACCAACCCGAATGACCGCTTGAGCGCGGCCGCGGCGCCGAGGCGTTCAACGATGATCGCCGGCACGGCGCACGACAGCCTGATGAAGATCCAGAAAAAGGCGACGAAGAACAGGATCCCGGCGAGCACAATCAGGAGAACGGCATCCGTGGCGATGCCAATGGCCCCGACAACGATGGCGGGAATGGCCGCGACCATGCTGACGAGAAAAGACAGGAAGTAGCTGCCGATGGTGGTGGGCGTGCGGCGGAGGCCGAACGTGACAGCCGCGGCGGCCTTGGGCGTCCGGCCAACGTAGTACTCGGCGATGAACCACGTGAGGGCGCCGGTCACGACCACCGCACCGAGAAGGCCGAGAAGGCCCGAAGCGCCGAGCGCTCCGAGCGTGGCGTTCGAGATTCTCGTCGCCTTGCCTTCGGTCAACGTCTTCACGTCGTCCTGCGCCGAGATGGTGGCGGTGGCGGCAACGAGTTGAAACGGCAGAACCATCAAGGCGGCCATCGGCATGAGGATCTTGGCGTTGTTGCCGACAATCTTGATGGCCGCGTCGATCATCTCGCCGAGAGAACGGGCGCGAAGTTCGGGCGGGGCTTTGCTGTTGGACGCCGGAATCATCCCGACATTCTGCTCGGCCGACCGGGCCAACGGGTGATCCTTCGCCGCGTTAGCCGACGGCGGCGGGCCAACGGGTGATCGTTGGCCACAACGCGTCGCCCCGGCCGCTCGCCAGTGAGCGGCCCAGCAGGGCGGCCCATTCAGACTCGGAGCCAAACTCGTCGCGCCACGCCCACAGGCGTCGGGTGGAGTATTGCAGTCGATGTTCGTCGGTGTAGCCGATTGCCCCGTGGAGCTGATGGGCAAGACGGGTCACGGTGGCCACCGCACGTCCGGCATAGGCCTTGGCCGCCGCCGACGTCTGCTCGCGTTCATCGAGCGACGAGCCACCGGAGGCGATGTCGACCGCGGTGTCGGCTGCCGCGCGTGCCGCCGCGGCTTCGCCGGCCATCTCGGCGAGATAATGCTGCAGCGCCTGGAACTTACCGATCGGTTTGCCGAACTGCTCGCGCTCCATGGCATATTGCGCGCTCAGATCAACAGCCCGCTGCAGGGCGCCCGCGATCATCAGCGCGCGTACGAGCGCGGCCTCTTGAAGGGCAGAACGGGGGGTGACGATTCCCGAAGTTTCGTTCGGGGCGTCAGCGACCACCGACACATCAATGTCGATCCATGGTTCGCCCGGATAGTTCACGCCTCTCGCCGCCGCCTCGAACGAGTCAATCGCCATGATGGCGACCCCCGCGTCGGAAACGGCCACGACATTCCGGGCGACCCCGCCCCAGGGCACTCGGACGGTTGCGCGTCCTGGTCGAACGACGGCCAGCGCCAGCGGTCCCGCGGGGACCTGGAGTCCAGCGTGAGTGGCGAGGCGGGCGGCCAGGAGCGTGTCGCCGAGCGGGACGGGTGCGGCATGCTCGCCGAGGGCCACGATGATGGCGGCGGCATCATGCAAGGTGCCACCGGATCCGCCGAGAGCCTCGTCTGCGCCCACGCCGGCCAAGCCGTTCTCTTCGAGCAGGGTCCAAAGGGGTTGGTCGTAGGAACCCTCAGCTGCGGCGATGCGTTCGGGCGTGCAATGGGTAGCCAGGAGACCGTCGATCATGTCGACGAGAAGATCATCGGCGCGCATAGTGCTCATCAGCGGACTCCGAGCTCTCGGGCGACGATCCCGCGGAGGATCTCATTGGTTCCGCCGCGGAGGGTGAAGCCGGGGGCCGAGAGCACTGCATCAGCCACGAGTTGATCGAAGACGGGATGCGTGCCGGGCGGAACGAGTTGTCGCGCCACTTCACCGATCTCGCCTTCGAGACGAGTGCCCATGTCTTTCACTAGTGCCGCCTCGCTCACGGGAAGACCGCCATTGCCCAATGACACGGCGACGGAGATGCACAGTCGGCGGAGGGCCGAGAGCCGGGTCACGAGCATGCCGACTTGCGCCGCGGCTTCGTCACTGGGTGACACTCCAATCGCATCAATAAGCGCGCGTAGTAATGGGAACGTGGAGAGATAGCGCTCAGGCCCCGAGCGTTCGAAGGCAAGTTCGGCGATGCACTGGTCCCACCCGTTGCCTTCGTCACCGAGGAGATAGTGATCGGGGACGAACACATCGGTCATGATCACCTCGTTGAAGTGATGGTGCCCAGTGAGAAGTCGGATCGGCCGCACGTCGACGCCGGGGGCACGCAGGTTCATCACGAACTGGCTCAGACCTCGATGCTTGGACCCCGCTTCTGTCAGCGGGGTGGTCCGCACGAGCACGATGAAGAAATGGTTGTTGTGGGCTTGGCTCGTCCACACTTTGGTTCCGTTGAGGAGCCAGCCACCGTCGACCCGCGTGGCTGTTGACCGAATGTTGGCGAGGTCGCTGCCAGCGTCGGGTTCGGACATGCCGATCGAGAAGAAGATCTCGCCGGCGACCATGCCGGGGAGGAGCTCACGCTTTACTTCCTCAGTGCCGTGCTTCAGCAGCGCCGGTCCGCTCTGGCGATCGCTCACCCAGTGGGCGGCAATCGGGGCACCGTGGGCCAGCAGTTCTTCGACGACGACGAACCGGTCGAGCTGGCTGCGGCCGTGACCGCCGTACTCCGTCGGCCATGCCAGGCCGAGAAATCCGGCGGCTCCGAGCTTTTTGGAGAACGACGGGTCGTGCTGTGACAACCACGTGTCGCACCTGGGGGTGAAGGCTCCCGATTCGATCTCGTTGGCGAGGAACGCCCGAAGATCGGTTCGGAGGACCTCGGTTGAAGCCGGTAGGGCAGCGGGAGGAAAGGACAGACGAGCCACGGTTAGCGAGTCTGGTCCAGGAGATGCAACGGACCCAAGAATGCTGGTGTGGCGAGCAGCGAAGCGAAGCGGAGCATGCTGGGGGCATGAAGGGTGCTGCAGTGGCAACAGTGTTGGGTCTGCTCGTGGGCGGGTGTGGACCGGCTGATCGGGTTGGTGTTCCGATCGTCGCCCCGACCACGATCCAGACGGCTGCGCAACCACGCTGCGGCGATTTGATCGTCCGCGCCCGCTTGGCGCCGGCCCCCGGCCTGAGCTTCGACGGATGTGAGACGTCGCGACCGGGGGCCCAGCTTCGGTCGTTGATCGCCCGGTACCGCGTCACAGGCGAGGCAAAGGCCGTCGAAGGCGATCTGATGAAACGGTTCTCCATGGCGCCGCTGGTGTTCCGGTGCTGCGGTTGGGAGCCGAAGGACCCATCATCCGGCCACTTCACGACCTTGGACAAGTACTACGCGAACGTATCGATGTCCTCGGGCGAGACGGTCGAGCGCGACTGGTCGAAGATCGCGTTCACCGTTACCGTCGAGCAGTTTCTAGACAGCCCCTAGCGAGGGTCGCTCAATACGTCGATGGAGGGGCCCTCGAATTCTCGTGCTCGCTGTCGCCCCCGGAGCGACCGAACGCACGATTTCCCGGCACGCACGCCCCTAAGGCGCAAGCACGGTCCGCCCGGTCAGCTCTTCGGACAACGACCAGAGTCGACGAGCATCGGCGGCATTGCGAGCGGCCTTGCTCGGTGTCTCCTTCACGGCGTGGCCGACTCCCATCCATCGCGGCCCGTAGAATTCGCCGCTCGCCGCCGTTGGGTCGACGGCCGCACGTAGCGCCGGCTGTGCTCCGACCTCTGCGGACTGCGTCATCAGCGGCACGACGCGACGGATCGCCGAGTTGGTGAATCCTTTCCCTTCAGAACCGAGGTCCGTTCGCGATCCGCCGGGGTGCGCGGCTAGCGCTGCGGTCTCCTGACCCCCAGCCTGCAATCGACGATGGAGCTCCGCGGTGAAAAGCAGGTTGGCCAACTTCGACTGGAAGTACGGACGCCATCGGTCGTAGCGCTTGGTGAACATGATGTCGTCGAAGTGCAGAGAACCAGCTCGGTGTCCCATGCTCGACATACTGACGATCCGCGAATCCTTGGTGGCAAGAAGCGTCGGAAGAAGGTCCGCGGTCAAGGCGAAATGGCCGAGATGGTTCACGCCGAGCTGCATCTCGAAACCATCAGCTGTCGTCGACTTGTCGACCGCCATGAGGCCAGCGTTGTTGATGAGCAGGTGCAGCGGCCGCCCCGATGCGATGAACGTCGAAGCTGCCGTCGAAACCGAAGACAGGTCGGCCAGGTCGAGCGCAAGGAACTCGAGCGGTCCCTTGGTTGTCGAACCCGGCGACGCAATCCGGGCCATTGCGTCTCGCGCCTTGCTCTCGTTCCGACAGGCCAGGATCACCGTCGCTCCGGCGGTCGACAACTCGTCGGCAATCACCAACCCGAGCCCCGAATTCGCCCCCGTAACGATGGCGACTTTCCCGTCGAACCGCGGAACGTCAGCAATAGACCAAGCCGTACTCATCGGAACAGCTTGCTTCACGCAGCGATGAGATAACTACAGTCCCAATGCGTCGGAGAGCGCCATCGTCGGCCGCCCGAGTGCTTCGGCCACGACCGCGTTGGTCATTGCGCCGCCCACGCAGTTGAACCCGTGAGCCAGGGCCGGATCGCCGGCTGCGGCGGAGAGGCCATGGGCCACGTCGGCGATATACGGCAGGGTGGCGTTGGTCAACGCATAGGTCGACGTGAATGGCACCGCTCCGGGCATGTTGCCGACGGCGTAGTGGATCACGCCGTGCAGCTCGTAGATCGGATCGGTATGCTTGGTCTCTCGTGTCGTCGCCACGCACCCGCCTTGATCCACGGCCACATCGACGATCACTGCGCCCTTCTTCATGGTGCGAACCATCGCCTCACTGACCACCATGGGAGCGCGTCCACCGGCCACGAGAACGGCGCCGATGACGAGATCGGCATCGGCCACTGCTCGTTCGACCGCGCCCTGGTTCGACGCCAACGTGACCACGCGTCCGCGCTGAATCTGGTCCACAAAACGAAGCCGATCGAGGTTCTTGTCGAGGAGCAGCACCTCGGCCTCCATGCCGGCGGCGATCCACGCCGCATTCCAACCGACGTTGCCGGCCCCGAGGACCACGACGCGCGCCGGTCGGACTCCGGGGGCGCCCCCCATGAGGACGCCACGACCACCGCGGTGGCGTTCGAGAAACTGCGCACCCATTTGGGGAGCGAGGCGGCCGGCCACCTCGCTCATGGGGGCGAGAAGCGGGAGGGCGCCGTTGGCCATCTGCACGGTTTCGTAGGCAATGGCGGTGCACTTCGACGCCAGCAGCGCGTCGGCCACCGCCGGGTACGCGGCAAGGTGAAGGTACGTGAACAGGGTCAGGTCGGAACGCAGAAAGCCGAACTCCGAGGGCTGCGGCTCCTTTACCTTGACCACCATGTCCATCGACCAGGCGTCGGCCGCGCTCGCCACGATGTCGGCGCCCGCGGCCACGTAGTCGGCGTCGGCAATGCCCGCGCCTTCGCCGGCGCCGGCCTGCACGTAGACCTGCGCGCCAGTTCGTTCGAGTTCCCGGACGCCGTCGGGGGTGAGCGCCACCCGAGACTCCGAGCTCTTGATCTCGGTCGGAACGCCGATGGTGCCGATAGTGCGGTTCATAGGATCAGTGTG
>JAYSTV010000355.1:0-2975 GCA_043719425.1 Acidimicrobiia bacterium
ACGACGGCCGTGAGCAGATGCGGGAGACCGTTGTACTGCGAAAGTTCAACCATTTTCGGGTCGATGAGAATCATGCGAACTTCGTCGGGCGTGGCCCGCATCAGGATCGACGTGAGCAGCGAGTTGATACAGCTCGACTTACCCGAACCGGTCGTGCCGGCCACCAACACGTGAGGCATTTTGCCGAGATCGACGGTGACCGGCTTCCCGTCAATGTCGCGACCGATCGCAACGGTAAGTGGACTTACGGCTTTCCGGGCTTCCGGCGTGAACAGCACATCGCCAACGGCAACCAACTGCCGCTGCTTGTTCGCCACTTCCACGCCGATGGCCGACTTGCCCGGAATCGGGGCAAGGATCCGGACATCGGCGGTGGCCATCGAATAGGCGATGTCCTTATGCAGGGTGGTGACCCTGGCCACCTTGACGCCGGGTCCCAACTCGAGTTCGTAGCGGGTCACGGTGGGGCCGACCGTCATACCGATCAGGCGTGTCTCAACCCCGTGCGCAGCGAGCGCCTCTTCGAGCACTCGACCCTGCGCTTCGACTGCGCGCTTATCAATCTCGATGGCCTTGCCCTTTTTGAGAAGGGCACTGGGCGGCAGCTTCCACACGACTGCAGGCGCGGCCTTTGGGCCGAGGCCGGGCAGCGGCACCGCGGCGACCGTTGGCTGCTCGTCGGTCCATACCGGTTCGGGCGGCAGCGTTACTTCGACCGGCTTCGGTTGGGCGGCCTCGACCGACGCGTCTTCGGCGGCGGCGAGATCGATGACCTCTTCGATCGGCTCAGCTTTCTTGCGCGACTTGCGCGGCTTCTTGGCCGCGTCGAGCGATTCGTCGCGCAGCTCGTCGTAGCCGGGCAACGAGTAGTCCCGGTCTGTCTTCGGTTCGCGCCAGTCGACGCCCGGCCCCACGATGCCGCGCTCCGGATGAGTGAGGCGTCGTTCGCGCATCGACGTGCGTGCCGTCGCGGTGGGATGGCGACGACGGGCCGAGGCCACCGCTTCCTTCGTTGACGAAGAGTTGAGCGTGAACAGCGACGACATCCCCCGCTTGGTCGCCGCCCCGACGGGACGCATCCCATCGGCCGTGCGGTTCACCGCGTCGCGCACCCGGAGCCGCACGAGGATGAGGCCACCGAGCAGGCCAAGCACACACAACACGATGACCGCGCCCCACGTGGCCACAACCTTCATCAACGGCTCGGCCACCACGAGGCCAACCACGCCACCCTCGGTCCGCAACGTTCGCAGCGGGGTGGAGAATCCGTTCGTCTCGCCTCGCACGTGCAGCAACCCAGCGACCGACAGCGTCAGGAACAGCGAACCGATGGCCACACGGACTGGTTCCTCGCGCGGCCGACCCCGTACGAGCACGTAGCCAACGGCAATGAGGGCCAGCGGGACCAATGGTTTTGCCGTTCCGAGAACGGCGCCGGCGCCGCTGCGGACGATGTCGCCAAAGATGCCGGTGAGGCCGAAGAACATGCCGAGACCGATGAGCAGGCCGAGCACGATGAGGACCAGTCCCCACACGTCGTCGGCCTGACGACCGAGGTGCTCACCAAGGAACTGGCGGGTCTGCAGGAGCGTTCCGGGGCGCTTTCGGCGCGCGCGAGAACTACGGGAAAGGGGGGCCGAGCGCGCCCGGGAAGACGACGCGGCGCGTCGCTTCGTCGAGCCGCCCGAGCGAGGGGAAGTTCGCTGGGATGAAGGCACAGTGCCACAACGGTAGCCCGCCACCCACGGTGGCCCCGGGAATAGCCGGAACGCCTGCTCGATGGTGCACGTCGTTGCTCTCTGAGCAACGACCTGCACACAGAAGGAATGGTCGACGCCGACGCCGACGTCCCTCTCGAACGCGAAAGCACTTCGGCCGGTGTTCGTGATCGACATCCTCGACTTTCTGGCCGATAGGTGTCGGTCCGGATAGCGTCGCTCTTCCGGGATCTTGACCTTCAGATCTTCGATTGAACGGGTTGGCCTCCCAGCGTGATGGGTGCGGCGATGACAGTTGGGCGGATGGAAGCAACGCAGCTAGGTTCGTCCACCAGCGCAGTCCCGTTCGTCCAACGTTGACGACTCTCGAGCCAGATGGGAGTTTTGTGCGGTGAACGACGACGAAGTGACCAAAAAGGGCGTTCCGGGAGGAGCTGGTTGCGAACGAGCGATCGAAGCCGCCCTTTTGGAAACAAAAGAAGGTTCGCAGAATCGCGGCGACGGCCGCCCTTGCCGCCGTGGTCAGGTTTTCGATCCATGGGCTGAATGATCCGACGCCGGACGCACACCCCTCGGCGGTTGGGGGTACGACGTTCGTCGCTGCCGCCACTGAGCCTCCAGTTGAGCTAGCGGAGGCAACGACTCCGATCCGTACTTCCGACGTTGCCGAGGCGTCGGTCACGGTCGGCGACGGACCCGAATCTGATGCAGCTCTTCGACCAGCCGAGTCCAAGCGGTTGAGACTCTGGATCGAAACGAACTTTGTTGAACTTCCGAAGGTACACGCGGCCATGTTGAATGCGGGTAAAGCTTTCGGAAGTAGCGAAACGAGGACGGAGGGGGTCAGCCTCGCCAGGCAAGCAGCGGGCACTTATGAGCGACTTGCGGGCTCGGTTCCAACCGAGTCCGAATTCGGGAAGTCCGCACATATCCAGTATGCAGTTTGTGCGAAGGTGTATCGGGACCTCGCAAACGCTTTCGAACTAGAGGACGCGGAGAAGGTGGAGGCTGCGTCGTTCCGGATGGAAACGTGCGTAGAAGAGGGGCGCACCGCGACCGCTGCTCTCCTGCAGCTCTGCGAAAACGCGCCCCCCGCTGGCGCTGGCGACGATGGGTCTGATCGACGAGCACGAGATGGTCGTGCGCCGACAAGTTGTGGGACAGTGGCCCACGGCCCACGTTTTTGCTGACACCGGCTGAAGGGTTGCGAGTGGACAGACGTTCGTTCTTTCAAGAGGAACGCTGGCAAACACTGCT
>JAYSTV010000356.1:0-2974 GCA_043719425.1 Acidimicrobiia bacterium
ACCAGCGAGCGACTCAAGCACGGCGCACCGACCAACTTGCGCCCCGCCACGATGGAAACGGCCTCGCCCAGGCGACGGCCCAAATCGACGTCGGGGGCAAGCGAAGGTCGGTCAGAGTGTTTCCCAAGGAAACGAGCAGTTGCCAGGAAACCTTTGCGCTGAAGGGCGACTTGAACAGTCGGGACCAGAAGCAACGAAACCCCGAGTGCACGCCATTGCTGGGCGTTGAGGGCGCGAAGGCGTTCGACCCTGCGCCTAAGCAATCACCACCAGCCCATTGGACGACAGTTCGTTGACCAGCTCGGCCATGTCCTTCTCGAGTTCGGCGCGATCAACTTCGTACTCGTCGAACAAGGTGTCGACAGCGCTTCCGAAGGTCGCCCCCGACTCAAGGAGTTCCCACAGACGGCTCCCTGGACCCTCGAGCGAGAAATACATTTCGCTCTCCAAGCTCATGAGGACAGTCTCGCCGGCGGCACGCCGGGCCAAGACATGCTCGGGCACCGCCACGATAGATGCGGCGCCTAACGATGGGGTCGTCATAGGTAATCTTTCGGTAGGAAACGCTCGCGGCCAGAGTTCTTCATCGTAGCGGCGGAGGCGGAGCGCTTTCCAACGCCTTGTACCGCCGATATTTACCGAAGTTGCAACGTTGTAATTTTAGGTAAATGTCGATTTCCGGCAATCATCCGCGCGCATACCATCAAGCCGGAAGTAGGTTTTGCGGCGTGCCGGAACTTCGTACCCTGCGGGCCGTGCTCCCGGGGCCGACCAAGCTGACCGGGAAAGTAGGGTTGACGTCATGAACAAGTTTGAACGGCCTGAACTTGATCTGCGGGCGGCCCTTCGGATTATTCGGCAAAACCTGACCGTGATCCTGCTCCCGATTGTCATGCTCACGGGACTGCAGCTCGGCCTGGCGTTGCGCGAAACGCCGCTCTATTCGGCATCGACCGAGCTCCTCCTCCAGCCGAAATCGACCGAAACCCTCGGTAGCGGTGTCTCCAACGCAAACACCGCTCAAGGCTACGAACTGAGCCGGGTGCTGGCCACGGAAATCCGGGTCTTAGAGAGCGAAACCATCGCCAAGCGCGCCGCCAAGAAACTCGGCTTCGACGCCTATGCCAGCGGGAACGCATCCGGCGACAGTGACATCATCACGGTGAGCGCCGTGGATGCTGATCCGGGCCGCGCGGCGAAGGTCGCCAATACCTTCGCCGCCGAATACATCACGTTTCGTCGCGAACAGTCGGTCGGAGACCTGACCGACGCCTCCCGTGAACTGCAGGCCAGCGCCGACCGGTACCAGGCGGAAATCGATGCGGTGAACGCCAAACTCGCTGACGCCACTGCGGTCGACGTCCCGACCCGAACAGCCCTGGAGCTGCAGCGTGATGGCCTCGTCCGCCAGCAGCAGGTCTACACCGCCCGGATCGACGGTTTGGCGCTGGATGCATCGCTCAAATCCGGAGGCGCTTCGGTCCTCACTCCGGCCTACCCATCGTCGGGGCCGATCTCGCCCCGCCCGTTGCGTAGCGCCATCCTCGGCATGTTCCTCGGTCTCATGCTCGGGCTGGGACTGGCGTTCCTGCGCGAATTCCTCGACGACCGGATCAAGACGCGAGATGACATCGTCGCCCTGGCCGGCGGGACACCGGTCCTCGGACTCATTCCGTTCTTCAAGCGCAAGAAGCCAGGCAAGAACGTCGAAAAAGTGGCGGGGATGCAGCGCCACCCAACGTTCGTTGGCGGTGTGTTGCCCCCCGAAGCCGCCGAGGCGTATCGGTCGCTGCGCACCTCCATCCAGTTCGTCGCTATCGACAAGCCCATTCGGGTCATTCAAGTCACCAGCTCCGAAAGTGGCGAGGGCAAGACCACCACGGTCACCAACCTGGCGCTTGCCCTTGCCCAGTCCGGCCTCAGTGTGATGGTGGTCGACGGCGATCTCCGTCACCCCCGTGTGCACGAGTTCTTCGGCATCGCCAACGACGTGGGCTTCAGCTCGGTTCTCTCCGGATCGCTCGGCATCGCCAAGGCGAGCCAGTTCATCGACGGCGTCGATGACATCACCGTGCTTCCATCGGGCCCTATTCCTCCAAATCCGGCGGAATTGCTTGGTTCTGAGCGGGCTCGGGCCATCATCTCCGCCATCCTTGATCACTACGACATGATCCTTATCGATGGGCCTCCAGTCCTTCCGGTGATCGACGCCGTGGTCTTGTCGCAACTCGTCGATGCGACCGTGGTCGTCGCCCGTGTCGGAAAGTCCGTCCGGGCCAACCTGGCCCGCACGATCGAGGCACTCACCCAGGCAAACGCTCCGATCGCCGGGTTTGTCCTGAACGCCGTGCCTCGGGCCCGCCGCTACGGCTACGGGCGCTACGGCTACGACGCCAGCCCATACGGCTACGGGTACGGCGCTGGTACCCCGTCTCGTCGCCGCAAGCCGAGCCCACCGCCGACCACGAAAACCTCGGCTGTTTGGGTTCCCGATGACTCGGCCCTTTGGAACGAGAGCGACGGGCTCGCCGTGCGTTCGAAGCCGTTCAGCGCCCTTTCGGAGCCGAGCCCGCCAGTACCCGCCCGACCATCCACCCCGGGCGCCGTGTCGTCGGTGAGCCCCGTTGCCAAAAGCGCGGTGCGAAACGGAGCGATCCCCGATCTCTCCCTCGCCGGCGTGACTCCAAACGGCACCGATCCGAGCCTGAACGGAACCGCCAAAAAGATCGTGAGCGAAATCGCGCCGAACGGTTCGGGACACGATGTCAACGGCACCCGCACGGCAAAGAACGGCGTGCTGCAAGAACTGCTTAACGACCCCGATCTCGCCAGCCCCGCGTCGTCGACAACGCTTGGGCGCGAGCGGATTGTTCCGTCGCCGCCGGACACCCCGATCGCTTAACGGGCCGGGCGCTCGACCGAGGCGCCCCGTGGCGGAAGTACCGGTCGCCTAGGGTCGACGTCGTGTTCGGGC
>JAYSTV010000357.1:0-7203 GCA_043719425.1 Acidimicrobiia bacterium
ATCACGCGTAGCGATCCAGCGAGCATCAGCGAGACAACACAAGCCAAACCAGCAAGGCGGCGGGACAGCCGGGAACCTTCTCTGACAACTATCCGTGCCTCATCGTTGCTCCCGCGAGCGATGGCGCTCGCTACAAAACGGGAGACACTGATCTGAATACCACCTTCAAAAATCAGAAGATAGCCAACAAGCTGAAGGCAGACGATCCAAATAGCGAGATCTTTGTCGCTGAGGTTCCGAGAAAGCACCGGCAAGAGAAGAACGGAGAGAAGCAGGCCACTCGCTCCCCGAACCGCATTTGCGAGGCCGTTCCGCATCGAGGACAGGCCCCCTATGAGTTCTCCGGCGTCATCTGAGAATTCGTCCTCGGGCGGTGCCAAAGAAGAGTACCTGTGCGATTTCCGCTGACCTCGCTTCAAGAGTTCGCGTGCCGCTCAAGCCGACCAGGAACCCCGACAAGGACGATGCCGCTCACCTGACCCCCCACTCCGACGATCGCAGCGAGTGCGGAGCGAAGGTCATCTCGATGGGTCCGCCCGTGGACCGCAACGACGACCACAGGGCTTCCTTGGCTAGCAGCTACGAGCGAGTCGGGGCGATACGCGGCGATCTGTCGACCAGGAAGAAGTTCCTGGAGCCGTCCGCGAAGACCTTCGTCGTTGCCGAGAACTACCACCAAAGAGGTCGGCTGTCCGTTCGCAATCAGCTGCAACGCAGTCATCGCAGCGTCATCCGACCGGATCACGCCTAGCGTCGCTCCGGGTCCGGCGAATCGGTCAATCTCCGATCTCGTCCAGATCGCACGGCTCCAGGCGGACCGAACTAAGACGAACAGCGCAGCAAGCGCTGCTCCGCCAAAGCTAAAAAGTACAGCCAACGGAACGTTGCGCCCTCCTTGCGCTGGTTTCAGGGAAACCGTCGTGATCCCGCCGTCATCCTTTCCGGCGACAGCAATCAACACGCGATCAATTTGATCAATCCTCGTAATCTTCTCGCTCACCGCCAATCTCTCAGTGACGAGTGCATCCCGAACAGCCGAGCGATCCGCCTCACTCTTTAGGTCAGTTCCGATCGAGGCAATCCGAGTTTCGAGCGACTTTTTCAGATCATTGTTCAACTTGACCGCCGCGGCCGCAAGCTTCGACCGGTGCGCACCCCGGGTATTGCGAATCAGCTTGATCGTTTCTTCAACGATGAGTTCTGCGTCCCTACGACTTAGACCAGATCCGAAGACAACCAAACTGGTTTCGGAGATACCCCGGACGCGAACCGAACCCCCCGGAAAGCGACGCTCAACCTCGCTTCTCCATGCGCCACCATCGACCATGGCCGCCGTCAGTTTTGCATCCCGCTCGGGGAGCTCGAGCTCTGTCCCTCCTAAAAGACCGGTGAGGCGAAGGTCGTCGTCTTGCGCAACCCGAAGCTGGGCGCTCGAACTGAAACTCACTCGCGTTAGGCCGAGGATGGCGAACAACGCAGCGAACAATGCGACAAGCCACCAGAGGCGCCGGAGATCATGGCGAAGCCGGGCAGAGTCAAGCGGTGCTAGGTCGTTCGGCATTCGTTCCCCACAGATCTCTGCGCACGGAACGTACACGCTTTGACGCCCGGGGCGCGATCACGCGGCCCCCCGAGATCAGCGAACCCGGCGACCGCTCTCCACCTAGAGTTGTCGGATGGAGGGTTTCGCCGTGTCCCGCAAGGTGATCGGGACACCCATGGTGCTCGGAATCGCTGCCGTTTGGGCGTCGTCCGGAACTAGCTTGCCGTTGCTGTCCGGGAGTTACGGGGGATCGTACGCGGCAATAGGGTCGCTACTTCCGATTCTCGGGGCCCTTACCGTCGGATTCATTCTTGCGAAGGACTCACGAGCGACGTCTGCGGCGTGGCGATGGAACCCAACGGCATTCATATTGCTCTTTTGGCTCGCCGCATCAGTCGCTTGGTCGGTTCTGCCGAACCTTACGATTTCGGTCGTTCGGGAACGACTTCTTTGGGCCCTCCTTTTCCTTTCCCTTATTCCACTCTTAACGTTCAAGGAACGACTGATCGCAATCTGGGCAGGTTTGGGTATCGGATTAATCCACAGCGCGCTTCTGATTGCTGCTGATTCACCGATCGCCCTGCTGCGCGGTGACAGCGCCGTAAACGGTGCATGGCTTGACCGAAATATCCTCAGCCATGCCGCAGTTTTTGCTGTCACCGTCGGTATCAGCCTGGTCGCGATGGACAGGCGATGGCTGCTGCCGGTGGTGGTTGAGGTCACCGTGGCGATATGGCTCATTGCCCGGAGCGGCTCTCGGACTCCGCTTTTCGCCGTGCCAGTTGCTGTTCTCGCTGTGGTTTCGATGGGGCCGACGGCACACGCACAGCAACGAGGTCTCGGGTGGAGATCCATTCGACGACACGGCATCTTTGGAATCGGGGTGTTTGTTTTGGGTGTCACGTCGAGTCTCGGTGCTCTCCGTTCGTCGAGGTTTTGGTCCTCGACTCTGGGAGATATTTCCTTTGTTGGCCGAGTCACGTATTGGAAACGAGCGCTTCCGTACTTCCAAGAACGACCGTTAAACGGCTGGGGGTTCGGAAACGTACTGCTGCAGTCGAACCGGGGGGAGACAATCCGACAGAGAGATCGATTCCCTTTGGCACACATGCACAACGGGTTCATCGAAGCGGCGGTGGATGGCGGACTGATCGCGCTCCTTCTCCTCGTTTGGCTTTGCGGTTGCGCAATTCGGAAGAGTTGGCAGAGGTGTGCTGTTGGCGAGGTCGCAGTCGGCGGGGCTGGGATTTTCGTCGTCGTGTCAGCCATCGTCATCAATCTCACGGAACCCGACTTTTTGACGAACCTGCCAGCAACTCTCTTTGCGGTCGCCGCCGTGGCAGCTCCGATCACGCGCCTGGACCGCGATCGGGTCACCCTTCACCAGAAACGGTTCATCTCTCTCCCTCGCTCGTTAGTCGTCTTCGTGGTAGCCGCCGTGTCGCTCGCGGGTATCGCTTTCGCTGGAGCTCGGCTCGAGTCAGCGGCGAAACGTCTACCCCTCGGCCGAGTATGGGCGGACTGCGGACCGCTGTCACCGACGTCTCGCTCGCTCGCCGAAAAATTGGGTGGCGGTCCTGAGGCACCCCTCTCACTGTTCGCGGCTGATCCGCCACCGTCTGCGTCACCAGCGCAGAATCTGGCCTCCGTGCGCGGCTTTGACCGACCTGCCATCCGCGAACTCCGACTCCAATGCGGTTTTGTGCACGCTGCTTCGGAGAGCCACGAAGTTGTCAGCCGAGTTGTTCTCGCGCAAACGCCCTCCCTCGCTCGTTTGCCGGAGTTGGACACTCTGGGCAGAGAACTGTCAAATCGGCCTGATCTCGTCACGCGTTTCTCCGAGTCTGGCCATCTCTCCGTGATCGAGGTCCTTCGATGGGCCTCCGACATTCCAGCGGACGACCCCGCCTACGGAGCCCTGGTTTCAGGGTCGGTGCAATACGCAAAGATCCTTCGCTCGATGCGGCCCCACGCACCATGGTGGGTCCGGGCCCTATGAAGAGTTCCACAGAAGGTCCTGTCGAGATCGAGCGCTCAGGACGGGTTCAAATATCGCGGCGCTGGTTCATACTTCTCGGAACGGTCATCTTCCTCGTCGCAGCACATCTCACTCGGCCGGCTCCCGAGCCTCCGCTTCCGCCGAACCTTCCAGCAGCCCCTCGCCCTGAACTGGACCGTGCGTACGAAGAAGCGACAGACATCTCCGAGGCAATCCGAAAATCAATCTCTCAACCTCTCCGAGAGCCCGAACGGAGAGCGCTCGACGCGCTGGAACGAGTCCTTCGTCGTCGACCAGACCTCGTAGAGAGCTTCGCCGTTTCGACAGGTTTGAACCTTCGAGGAGTTCTCGATTGGTCAGTCGCAGAGAACGATTCGGACACAACCCTTCTCCTTCCGAACCGGACATCGCTTCGACGGATACGCACGTTCATCGGTCCATGACCTTGTCCCGAGACTATCGAGACAAGCAACCATTCACGGAGCAGCGAGCAACGGTTCTGTCGGGAATCAGCGCACCGATCGCAGTCGCAGCGTTGGTGGGTGTCACCATTCCCAGATCGATGCCATCGAGCCTGCCAATGGCGGTGGCGGCCATCGTCACTCTTTTTTGGCTGAACCGTCGGTGGCCGGGACTTCTCTACCAAACTGGGGGTCTAAGCAACCTCGGAACCTTCGCAGGAACCGTGATCTTTCTCGTTTCGATTGGGTTGCGTCGCCTGGGCTGGCCAACCTTCTTTCCCGTCGCTAGCTCGGTGGATGCGGCCCATCACGGTGCCATGGTGGACTGGATCGCGCGGAACGGTCGCCTGCCGAATCGGATCGAGCCGGAGCTCAAACAATTCTCCGAGTACTTCCTCCTTCCCCACAGACTTGCGGCGGGCGCGGCGAACATCTTCGGCATCAGTCCTATGCGAGCGCTGGGCCTGTCAGGACTCGTTGCCCTAATGCTCGTTCTCGTCGTGTGTTCCAGCCTCGCCGAGCGAGTCGTCATGAGCGCACTCGGCCGATGGGAAGGGGTCGCTGCGGCGTTTCTCGCCTTTCCGTGCGCACTACTGATTCCGCGTTTCATCACCGGGGCGCTCTTCGAGAGCTACTTCTTCGGACAGGTTGTGGCGCTGGCGTTTGGCGCGTGCGCGTGTATCGGGATCGCAACGGGTTCACGCCCGGCAGTCATCATCCTCATCGGGGCTGCGTCGATCGCGGCCTATCCGTTGCAAGGGCCCCTTGTGCCGGGCGTGCTCTTCGTCGTCGCGGTGTTGTACCGAGATCGCCGAGCTACCCGGACCCTCCTTGGCGTGCTCATTCTAGGAGTCGGTGCCCTCGGGGCGCAGTACCCCTACCTCGGTGCTTCACAGGCAATGTCATCGGAAGAGGGATCGATCACCAAACTCACCTTGTCGACTGGCGGCGGCCTCTTCTTCCTGTCGCTCGTTGCTACCGGTCTTTACGTTGTAGCGAAGAACCTCCGAACGACCGCTCGAACAAGAGCTGCTCTTCCGAGTGTCGTCCTCGCCGCCGGGTTTGCCCTTACGGCACTCCAATACTTTCTATTCCGTGTCGCTGCCGCGCTTGACTTGGTTTCCTACTATTCCGCCGGGAAGATTGTCTTCATGGTTGCACCGTTCGCCGTGACGCTGTCAGCAATCGGAGGCGTCTTTGTGCTGTCCACTCTCCTTCGGCGACAAGGTCTGACGGTTGCCGCCGCGGCACTCGCCAGTGCGATTTTCCTCGCCCTGGCCCCGAATATCAAGATCTCCAGCGAAGCACCGATGGACCCCGATGCGTATGCGCTCGCGAGGTGGGCCAGAAATCACCACCTAGTCACGACCAATGAATCAGTGGGCGTTGTTGGCTCTGGACTCACTCCCTATTTCGTTCGATGGACGGCGCTCGGACAACCCATCGACGCAATCCAGTATCTCGACTTCGACCGACGACTGCCGTGGCGCAGTTGGCCGAAAGGTTCCAGCACGCAGTATCTGATCGTGGCTGGCGACCGCCGCATTGAGGCCTATCTCTCACGGCAGGATGTCCGTGGCGTTGCCCGCCGAGGGAACGCAGTCCTACTCAAGCGAGAGTCCAAGTAGCCATGCCGCACGCCGCGCGACTTCGACGGGTCGAGCTCTTTGTCGCCGGGGCAGTCGTTCTCATCGGGGGGGTCTCGATGATCCGCGTCTTTACCGGTCGGCATTCCGAGAGATGGCGGACATGCCAAGAGGCAGTCGCTATTGTCAAATACCGAACTCCAAAGGCAAGAGCGACAGCAGAAGAAAATCGTGCCGCTCAGATCCTTCGTCGACTGTGGACATCGCGGCCTGACCTTCAGGCAACATTCTCAATAAATGGCGGCCCCGATATTCCGGCACTTGCGACTTGGATTGCCACGGTACCCGACGTCTCCGCCCTTCCAGTCTCATCGTGCGTCCAAGACCTTTCTGCCCTCAATGATTCTGGTGTTTCGCTCGCACGCATGCAGACGCTTGCTTCGCTCGTGGAGTGGACGAGGGTGCGGTCGAAGGGCTCGTTCGGCGAGCTTGAGGCAAACCGGAACGCCGCCTATGACCTCTTCGTTGCTGCGGCCCCCCGCCTCGTCGATCCGGAGAATCAGGCGAGAACGGGAGCCGAGATCGTCGAATGGGCATGGAAGCTCCCGCCCAGTGACGCATCATTCGAGGCAGCGTGGCGGGCGCTCGACGATCTGTCGGTGTCAGACGACTAGTTCGTTGTTGCCGTCGTTGTGGCAAGGGGTCGGAGAGGCTTGCGAACAAGTGAGCTTGTCGAAACGAGGGCACGAATCAGCAGCATCGCGGCGTGGGGCCCTTTGGCAAAGGGAACGCCACCTTGGCGGTCGCGCATCGTCACACCGGTCTCGGAGATCAGTGCCGGGCCGACCAGTTCGGCGGCCGCGAGACATGCCTCGAATGTGTCACCGAGGTAGCTCGACGGAAAGTCCCCGGCGAACGCGCCAAGCAGGGGTTCGCGGATCACCCGAAAGCCCGATGTCGGATCGCTAATACGCAGGCCGACCTTGGTCCACAACCTCCGCCGTAAGAGCGCAATTCCGGCGCGCTTTCCGATCGAAAGTTCGAGCGGCCGATCGGCGAGAAACCGAGAACCGATTACGAGCGCCGCATCGGGGCGGTATGCCAGGAGACGGGGAATTTCTTCTACGGGATGTTGGCCATCGCCGTCGCATTGCACGACCGCTCCCGCGCCCATCGACCGGGCTTCCGCAAAACCAGTCCTCAGGGCATTCCCCACTCCGAGCGACACGTCGAGCCGAACGACCGTCGCTCCAGCGGCGCTAGCCAGCGGCCCGGTTTCGTCCGTGGACGCGTCGTCGACCACGATCGAGGTGCCTCCGAGTGCAACAATTCCGGTCACGATTGCGCCGATCGTCTCCGCTTCGTTCTGCGCCGGGGTGACCACGAAAAACACGATCAAGAGTGTCGCAGACGATCAGTCCCCCTTCGAGGGACGCTCCCTCTGAGCTAAGACGCTGACGCCTCGGTCGGGATCGGAGCAGCCTCGGTGTTCGGAACGTCCCCGAACGCTTCGGCAAAGCACTGGTCGTACAAGTCTTTCGGCACGGTCTCTCCCGCTGCTTCAAGCTTGTTGACCTCGAGACACGTCGGAGTGTCCGCTAACGGCCCATCGCT
>JAYSTV010000358.1:0-7197 GCA_043719425.1 Acidimicrobiia bacterium
CTGGTGCCTGAGGCGTGGGGCGGCGACACGGTCATGGTGGAGGTGTCGGCCCTGCAGCGTCTCGGTCTCGACGATCTGTTGGAGCAGGTTCTGCTCGTGGCCGACGTCGAAGATCTCAAGGCTGTTCCCGAAGGTGCCGCTCGCGGTGTCGTCCTGGAAGCAAATCTTGACATTGGTCGTGGCCCGGTCGCCACCGTCCTGGTCGAGCGGGGCACGCTCAAAGTCGGCGATCCGATTGTCGCCGGAGCGGCGTGGGGCACCGTCCGGGCGCTGCTCAACGACAAGGGCGAGCAGATCAAAGAGGCTGGCCCGTCCATGCCGGTGCAGGTGCTCGGTCTGTCCCAGGTCCCGGGTGCCGGCGACGAGTTCCGCGTCGCTCCCGCTCTGCGCACGGCCAAGACCGTGGCCGAAGCTCGTGAGCAGCGCTTCCGGTTCGCTGGTCTGCGCGGCACGTCGTCGGCCATCGGTGGCGGCGTCAAGCTCGAAGACCTCTTCGAGCAAATCCAAAAGGGCGAGCAGGCCACCCTCAATCTGCTCATCAAGGCCGACGTGCAGGGTTCGCTCGAAGCCCTTACCGAGAGTCTCAAGAAGCTCGAGCGTCCCGAGGTCAAGATCGGATTCGTGCATCGCGCCGTTGGTGCGATCACCGAAAACGACGTGCAGCTCGCCGCCACCACCGGGTCCACGATCATCGGCTTCAACGTCCGTCCGGGTCGCGAGAGCCGCAAGCTGGCCGAAGAGACCGGCGTGCAGATCCGCACGTACCAGATCATTTATCAGGTGATCGAGGACATGCAGAAGGCCCTCGTCGGCATGCTCAAGCCCGAGATCGAAGAAGTGGTCACCGGCGACGCCGAGGTCCGCGACATCTTCTCGGTGCCCAAGATCGGGGCGATTGCCGGTTGTTACGTTCTCAACGGCGTCATCACCCGCGGGTCCAAGGTCCGCTTCCTTCGCGACGGGGTCGTCATCTGGACCGGGGCGATCGCGTCGCTGCGTCGCTTCAAGGACGATGTCCGCGAAGTCGCCACCGGCTTCGAGTGCGGTATCGGCCTGACCGACTTCAAGGACTTGAAGAACGGCGACGTCATCGAAACCTACGAAGAGCGAGAGATCGCTCGCGTTTAACGCTGGGGTGGCCGCGGTGATTCGTGGCTGACATGTTCGTGTGTTCGATGCGCGTCGAGCTGTTCTTTCCGCTCTCGCATTCGTTGAAGGAGCGTCGGGCGTTGGTCCGCCCGGTGCTCGACGGTCTTCGGAATCGATTTCCGG
This sequence comes from Acidimicrobiia bacterium, assembly GCA_043719425.1. Classification (GTDB taxonomy): domain Bacteria; phylum Actinomycetota; class Acidimicrobiia; order Acidimicrobiales; family JANYDT01; genus JANLQX01. Next base: position 1,273 of record JAYSTV010000358.1, read on the forward strand.
TTTCCGTCGCCGAGGTTGGCGACACGTCGAAGTGGCAGCGGGCGTCGATTGGCGTGGCCGTTGTCGGTTCTGCCGTCTCCGTCGTCGAGCATGTCCTCGACGACTGCGAGCGCTTTGTGTGGAGCTTCCCCGAGCTGGAGGTGATCTCCACCGAACGGTCTTGGGCCGAGTGATCCGGGCGCGTGGGAGACTGAACCCATGGTGCAGCGCAGACGTTCGGGCGGTAAGACCGGTGGAGGAGCGAAGAAGTTTCCTCGGGTGGCCAGGGTCAACGAGAGCCTGCGCGAGGTGATCGCCGAAGAAATCGAGCAGATTGACGACGATCGATTGTTCCTGTGCACCATCACCGGGATCGACGTGGACCCGGACCTTCGTCATGCCACGGTCTTCTATTCGGTCATGGACCCATCGGCCACCGAGCCGTCGGCCGCCACCCAGGAAGCGTTGGAGCAGCACCGCTCGTTTCTGCAGAAGGCGATCGGTCGCGAGTTGATCCTGAAGCGCACCCCGTTGCTGTCGTTCGTGCCGGATTCGGGCGTGGCCAACGGCGCTCGCATCGAGTCGATTATCGCCACCATGCCGCGGTCCCCCGAGGGGATTGACTACGGGCTCGACGAGCCCGGCGAATCGGCCGAGTCGAACTGAAGTTCAGGTCCGATTGTGAGTTCTTCTGATTTGTCGGCGGCGGCGGCGGCGATTCACGCCACGGCCAAGGCCGGTTCGGCGTTGGCGTTGATGTGTCATGTCTCGCCCGACGGCGACGCGCTCGGCTCCATGCTGGCGCTGCATCATCTCGCTCGCAGTCAAGGCATCGCATCGGTGGCGTCGTTCCCGAACCCGTTCACGGTGGCTGCGCATTACCGATCGGTTCCGGGTCTGGACTTGCTGACCGAGTCGTCCGAGTTTCCGGTCGACCCGGGGTTGGTGGTGACATTTGATTGTGGGTCGCTGCAGCGGTTGGTGGAGCTGGGGTCAGCCGCCGAGTACGCCCGGACGACCGGCGAACTCATCGTGCTCGATCATCACGCCACGAACGATCGCTACGGCTCGATCAACGTGGTCGATGTCAAGGCGGCGGCCACGGCCGTCGTTGTCCGGGCGCTGGCCCGAGAGCTGGGTTGGCCGCTCACTCGTGAATCCGCTATCTGTCTCTATGTGGGCTTAGTAACGGACACCGGCCGGTTCCAGTTCTCGTCGACGGATCCGTCGGTGTTCGAGCTGGCGGCCGAACTGGCGTCGTTTGGTCTGCCGATAGCGCAACTGAATCGCGAGCTCTTCGACGAACATAGCTATGCGTACTTACGTTTGGCATCGTGCGCCTTGGGGCGGGCCGTGCTCGATCCTGTTCGTGAACTCATCTCGACCCATGTTTCGCAGCGTGACCTCGCAGAGTACGGCGTCGACTACGACGAGGTCGAGGGCCTGATCGAGTGGATCCGGTCAGCGACCGAAGCCGAAGTCGCGGTCGTGTACAAAGAGGCGCCCGATGGCGTGCGCGTCTCGATGCGCAGCCTGACCAAGGTCGACGTGGGTGCGCTCGCCGTCAAGTTGGGCGGGGGCGGACATGTGCGGGCCGCCGGCTTCACGATGAACGCGTCGGTCGAAGCGGTTCATGCTGCAGTTGTCGCTGAACTCGACGCGCTCTCCGCCGGTCTCTAGCCGCGCGCGATGGGACGCAAGACCAAGGATTCTGGGGTTGACGGGCTGCTCATCGTCGATAAGCCGGCGGGATGGACGAGTCACGACGTGGTGGCCAAGTGTCGAGGGGTGTTTCGTCAGAAGCGAGCGGGGCACTCGGGCACCCTTGACCCCGATGCCACGGGCGTGTTGCTGATCGGATTTGGGTGCGTCACCAAGCTCCTGCCGTTGCTCACTGCTCTTCCCAAGACCTACACCGCAGAGTTCGTGATGGGTGTCGAGACGTCGACCCTCGACGCGTCCGGGGAAGTTCTGCGTACATACGATATGCGCGGCCTCACGCTCGACGCAGTACGAAACGCGGCGAAGGCATTCGTTGGCGACATCGAGCAGATTCCGCCCATGGTGTCTGCGGTGCAGATCGACGGAGTGCGCCTCCATGAACTCGCCCGCCAAGGCATCGAGATCGATCGACCACCACGCCCGGTCACGATCTACCGATACGAGATCCTCGGCGAGGTCGAAGCTGGCGTGTTCTCGGTCGAGGTCGAGTGCTCGTCGGGTACCTACGTGCGCACGCTGGCCGCCGACCTTGGCTTGGCGCTCGGTGGGGGAGCACACCTGCGGAACCTTCGTCGGACGGCGATTGGTTCGTTCCGGGCCGACGAAGGGGCCGAGGTCAATGAGGCACTGGGCGATGCCGTGATGCTCAGCCCGGCGGCTGCCCTGCGTGACTACCCGATGGCGGCGGCCGACGGGCCGACTGCAGCAATGGTCGCCAACGGTCGGATGTTGCCGGCCGTGGCGTTTGAGGCGGCGGCCGTCGGCGGCACGATCAACGCCACGCGCGCGTCGGCTCGGCTCCCCGGCTCGGGGACGACGCGTTGGGGTGTGACCGGCCCCGACGGTGCGCTGCTCGCCGTCTACGAGGCCGTCGACGAGGGGCTCGCCAAACCGGCGATCGTGGTGCCGGCTCGGGGTAGCGACTCGTAGCGGTCGAACATCGATCAGGTCCCGGCCAGCCGGGCGGCGATCGGCGCAAAGGCGTCGAGGTTTCTGTCGCCGACGGCCACATAGCTGAACCCGTAGCGCTCCCGGCGCTCGACAAGGCGGTCACAAATTGCGTCGACCGAGCCGATCAACGCGTTGGGATGGGCGATCATCTCGGCAGCATTGAGCCCGAACATTGAGCCGAACTTTTCAGCGGTGGCGTCGGCGTCGTCGGTCACGGTCGTGAAGTAGGCGCCGACCTCCAATTCGATCTGATCGAACCGATCGCCGGCTCCATTGCGAACCCACGCGATCTTTTGGTCCATGGCGTCGGCTGAGGAGGACTGCACTCCGGCCGGCCCGACAACGCCGGCGCGGTTGTCGAAGTTGAAGCTCACGATGTCGGCCACCTGCCCGGCGTACGTCAGCACCTTGCGAGCGCCGCCACCGATCATGAGGGGCGGCCCTGGCTTCTGTACCGGCGTGGGCTGACCGCGAAACCCGGTCGCCTTGATATGCGCACCCCGGTGGTCGAGGGGCTCGCCGGTGAAGTACTGCTTGAGAAAGTCGACGGTCTCGGCCAGTCGAGCAATGCGGGTGGGTGCGTCGTCCATCGAGAGACCCATCGACTCGTATTCACTCGCCACCCAACCGGCACCGAGTCCGAGTTCGAGCCGACCGTCGCTGAGGAGATCGAGGGTCGCCATGGACTTCGCGAGGACAGCAGGGTGGTGGTAGTCGATGCACAGGACTCGAGCGCCGACCTTGAGCGTGGTGGTCACGGCTGCGGCGAACGACATCGCCGGTATGCAGGCGATCCCCGCTCCACCGTTTGAAGCTACGTCCACATAGTGATCGGGCATGAGGAGGCTCGAGAAGCCAAGGTCCTCAACTTTGCGGGCGAGGTCCTTCCATGCCGTGCCCGAGGTGGTGTTGGAGGCGGTGATCGAGAAGCGGAACGGACGGGGCATGGGAGACCTCTGACGGTGGACGCGGCGCGAAGTAGGACTCCGTCGTAGCACCGGGACCGATGCGTTGCCACTTCAGACCCCATTGAGAGGGCGTCGATGCGTCCGCTACGCCGACGGTGAAGCAGAGAGGTTCGAGACCACGCCATCATCGACCCGAGCGGCGCGCACATGCTGACCGAGCTTGCGGGAAACTGTCATTGTTCGTCCTCAGCGAGCCTCGTGATGCGTCAGCGTGTCGCGAAGCTTGCCGCGGTCCGGCCTTGCGAGCGCTCGGCAGCCAACATTTACCGGACGCCGCAGACAACAAGCTTCTCCGTCACGTCGAGGACGTCCTGATGGTCGGGTAACCAAACGCATTGTGGGATGAGCAAAACAACGCGGCGATCGTTCGCCGAGGCATCACGGCAAGTCATCAGTGTCTGTCGTTTGCTGGCCGACCCGAGTTTCTCGTTGATGTCGCTGTGTTCCCTGGTTCGAGCGGATCGCCCATTTTCCTCTATCAGGATGGCAACTACAGGTCCGGCAAGAACACGGTCAGCCCAGGAACGCTGTTCGCGTTCCTTGGTGTCTTGTACGCTGGGCCAACCTTTCGACAGTCAGGCGAGGTTGTCGAAGAACCGTTGCCGACGAGCCTCGAAACGCGGGCAGGGGTCCAGAATGATGAATCTCGGGTACGTCATTCGATCTGATCAATTCAACGCGTTGACCGATGCGGCTGCGTCCGTGTGGTTCATGCCTCAGTGTCGATCTCTGCCCTCGGAGTAGCCTCGACGGCGTGCAGGTCCTCCGTGAACTCGAAGCCAACGACCCCGCCAGACCCGGGGCCGTGGTTACCATCGGCGCCTACGACGGTGTGCACCTCGGCCATCGCCTTGTGATCAGCGAGGTCTGCCGCCTCGCCCGCGACCGCGATTTGCGCAGTGTCGTGGTCACGTTCGACCGTCATCCCGCCCAAGTCGTGCGACCCGAGTCGGCGCCGGCGCTCCTGACCTCGCTCGACGAACGGCTCGAGCTGTTGTCCTCGACCGGAATCGACGCCACCATGGTGGTCACGTTCGACGAAACCCGGATGAACGAACCGCCCGAGGACTTTGTGCGCGAAATCCTCGTCGACGCCCTCAACGTGAAGGTTGTGGTCGTCGGTGACGATTTCCACTTCGGCCGCGAACGCAAGGGCAACGTTGAGCTGCTGATTCGTCTCGGTGCCGAGCTGGGGTTCGAGGTGGTCGGCCTCGATCTGGTCGGCAGCGACGGTCATCCCACCTCGGGCATGAAGGTTTCGTCTACCCAAATCCGCCAGGTCCTCAAGGCGGGCGACGTGGTCCGCGCTGCCGAATTGCTTGGGCGTCCTCATGAGGTCCGAGGCATCGTGATTCATGGCGACGCGCGCGGTCGTCAGCTTGGTTTCCCCACGGCCAACGTGGCGGTTGATCCCGAGATCTGTCTGCCGGCCGATGGCATCTATGCCGGCTGGTACTTCCGGCCCGACGGCACGCGGTTGCCCACGGCTATCAACTTGGGTCGGCGTCCAACGTTCTACGAGGCTCAGTCCTATTCGTTGTTGGAGGCGTTCATTCTCGACTTCTCCGGCGATCTCTATGAAGAGGTGGCCCGCGTTCAGTTCGTGCAGCGGCTCCGGGCGGAAATGAAGTTCGAGTCGATCGATGCCTTGATCGATCAGATGAACGCCGATGTTCTGCACGCCCGGTCGATTTTGGGTAGCCACTGATGTTGCGACGGAGCGCCCCTGCCGTGAGTGATCCAACCGATGCCGAGCTGGCCGCGCAAGAGGCCTCGATGGTCTACGAATCGTTCACCAACGACGATGGCGTTGTTCTCGGCATGGCGCTACTTCGCGCCGCCAAACAGAAGCAACTGGCCATCACCATCGATGTGCGTCGTGGTGAGCAGCAGCTCTTTCACGCTGCCCTCAACGGGACCACGGCCGACAACGACGCGTGGGTTGAACGAAAGGCGCGCGTCGTTCGGCACTTCGAGCAGAGCTCGTTCCGAGTTGGGTGTGCGTTGCGGCGCCTCGGAGGCACGATCGACAGCATTTATCTCCTCGACGAAAAGTTGTATGGCGCACACGGTGGAGCGTTCCCGATTCGCGTCAAGGGTGCCGGTGTTGTCGGTGTCGTGACCGTGTCGGGACTGCCGCAACGCGCGGACCACGAACTTGTTGTTGAAGTCCTCACCAAGGTCTTGGCCAACTAGCACGCGCGCTCAGGAAATCACCCGCACGCGGCCGGTTCGGGGGTTGACCTCGACCGTCGCTCCGTCGGGAAGATCAAGCGCACCACGGGCGCCGACCACAGCCGATATA
>JAYSTV010000359.1:0-7153 GCA_043719425.1 Acidimicrobiia bacterium
CACGACGACGCAACAAAAACGTTTGAATTACATCAAAGGTATTCAGACGTCGTGTGTACGATGCTTCTCATGGCTTCTGAGCAGCGCTGGCTGAGCTCCAATCAGGCGGCGGCCCGGCTCGGCGTGTCGTTGCGCACGCTGTATAAATTCGTCGATGAGGGGCTCTTGCCGGCCTACAAGTTCGGCCGGGTGTTCCGGCTGCGCGAGCACGAGGTCGACGCCTTTATCGAGTCGTCGCGGATCCAGCCTGGCACCCTCGAACACCTGTATCCCGAGGCCAAACCGGGTGGCGACGACAGTCGGTAGGTGGCCGCAGCGCCGTGATGTGGCCCCACTCGCTCGGCGTCGGTGACCGCCGTGGCTGGTGTTCACGGTCCAACCAGAACGATCTCGGCGATTCTCGCTTCGGCGATGTACACGATCTCTCGGGCTAGGTTCCGGAGGGCGACCACGCCGACCCCGCATGCCTCGAGGGTGCCGGATTCCGTGGGGCCAGCGTCGAGCACCAATCGCACCTCAGCCCGAGCTTCGGTGAGGGCGAGGATCTGATCGCGCAGGATCGCCGCACATGGCGCTGCGTCAACGGCGATCAGCTTGGAGCTCTGCCCCCGGAGACTGACGATCTGCGTCATCGCCAGGAGGACTTCAGTGCCGTTCGTCTCCGTGAGGGCCACGACGTCGGAGCCGACCGCGGTGACCCGACCAATCCGGTGCGTCCCGTTTCGGAGCACGAGCCGAAGGGTCTCGCCTCGCTCGCTCATGGCCAGGAGGAGTCCGGACAGCGTCATCATCTCCTGGTCCACGTGGCTCCGCCAGAACCGGTCGCGGCGAATTCGGGCGCCATCGTCGGCCCGCTCGTGGTCGACGAGGTCGCGCACGTCGCGGAGTTCCCCGGCGGGCACGCCATTGTGCCCGTGGTCGTCTTCGTGTCGCCGGGCCGGGCTGTCCGCCATGACCACCCAGTGTGGCGGACCACGATTCATATGTGCACGTGCGTTCACAACAAACTATCGGCACCCCGCCAACGATCGCTCGGAGCGATCACGCTCCGTGGTCGCCTATTCCGGCTGGCAGGTGGGGCATGCGTAGGCCCACCGGCCGGCGAGATCCCAACGCTGGATGGGAGTGCCGCATCGTCGGCAGTGGTCCTTCTTGTACACGTAGACCGCTTCCTTACTCCGGATCTGGCGGCGAGGAACACCGACGGTGGCCAACTCGTCGTCGGCGACAGTGATAATCCGGGCGTCTTCGACCCCCTGACGGAGCATCCTGACAACCGTCGACCAGAGAGCGTCGAACTCCCACCGGGTCACGGCGTTGGCGGCGCGGTTCGGGTGGATTCCGTGGACAAAGAGCGACTCGGCCCGGTACACGTTGCCCACACCGGCCATTACCTTTTGGTCCATGAGGGCCTCGCCAATCGTGGAGCGGCGTTTGGCGATCTTGGTCCATGCCAGCTCGGGATCGGCATCGTCGCGGATCGGATCGGGTCCGAGCCGGGCGCGGATGACCGCCTCGTCGTCGGACTCCAGAACGCGGCAGTCCGTCGGGCCGGTGAGGTCGACGGTCCACCTGGCACCGGAGATGCGCATACGAACGGTGTCACGGGGCATGTCCCCGGGCGCCGCGCTCCGCTTGAACTTGCCGAAGAGACCGAGGTGCACATGGATGGTCGTGACCCGCGGGTCACCGGACTTTCGGGCCCGGGTTCCGACGGGCGCGAAGCGGTAGAAGAGGTGCTTGCCGTAGGGGTCGATGGCCCGCAGGACCTGGCCGTCAACCATCGCCGCACCCTCGGCCATGCGACCCTGGGGCGACGTGACGACCACGGCCTGGCCGCCGAAGTCACGAGTGTGATCGCGGGCGAGTCGGTGAATCGTGTGGCCTTCGGGCATGGCGGACCTTTGCGTTGATCGAGGAAGCAGCGGCCCGACGAGGGTACGTAACGCCCGTCCCTATGTCGTCGGGGGCCGTCGGCTGGTCATCCGTCGGTGGCCACGGGGCTGTCCCGGGTCGGCGCGATGGCATTCACGGGGACACGGTTCGGCGACCGAGTACCCTTGACCCTCGTCATGGACTGTTTGTTCTGCCGGATCGTGTCCGGCGACATCCCGGCGACCAAGGTGACCGAGACCGAGCGGACCGTGGCCTTTCGTGACCTTTCGCCCACCGCTCCCACCCATGTGCTGGTCGTTCCCAAGCGCCACATCGACCACGCTGGCGCGATCGTTGCCGCCGACGGCCCCGACGTGGCGGAGATGTTCACCACGGCCCAGGAAGTCGCTCGGATCGACGCGATCACCGATTCCGGCTACCGACTCGTGTTCAACGTGGGCGCGGATTCCGGCAACAGCGTGAACCATCTCCACCTGCACGTCATCGGCGGACGCTCCATGGGCTGGCCGCCCTTCCGCCCGTAACGCGAATGCCCGACCGAACCCCCACCATCGGCGGATTGTCCGTCCCCGGCTCGCGCAAAGTCTTCGTCCCGAACAACCACCTTATGGCCCGGCTTGCTGGATCCCGAGACGAGCATTTGCGTCGCATTGAGGCCTCATTTCCCGATAGCCGCATCCTGGTTCGGGGCAACGAGATCACCATCGACGGTCCGTCGTCGGCCTCGGTGGCCAAGCTGTTCGAAGAGTTGATCGTGTTGTTGGAAGGTGGCATCGCCCTCGACGACGCCGGCCTCGGCCGGAGCATCGACATGGTTCGTCGAGACGAGCGTCCGAGCCAAGTTCTGTCCACCGAAGCCATGCGCACCGCCAAGGGCAAGTCGGTCAAGGCTAAGACGAGCGGACAGAAGAACTACGTCGATGCGATCAACGAAAACATCATTACCGTCGGCATCGGACCGGCCGGCTCGGGGAAGAGTTACCTCGCGGTCGCCCTTGCCGTGCATGCGCTGGTGACCAAACAGGTGAGTCGCATCATTCTCACTCGACCGGCGGTCGAAGCAGGAGAAAAGCTCGGCTTCCTGCCGGGCGACCTCATGGCCAAGATCGACCCGTACCTGCGTCCGCTCTACGACGCGCTCTACGACATGTTGGACCCCGAAGGCGCGGCCAAGCTCATCGAGAAGAGCGTGATCGAAGTGGCCCCGCTCGCCTTTATGCGTGGTCGCACGCTCAACAACAGCTTCATCATCTTGGACGAGGCCCAGAACACCACGCCCGAACAGATGAAGATGTTCCTCACCCGCATCGGGTTCGGTTCGAAGGCGGTCATTACCGGCGACGTGACCCAGGTTGACCTCCGAGGCGAGCGTTCCGGTCTCGCCGGCCTCGAGAAGATCCTCGGGACCATCGAAGGTCTTTCGTTTGTGTACTTAACAAGGTCCGACGTGGTCCGTCACCGGATCGTGGCCGACATCGTCGACGCCTACGAGCGTGAAGACGAAGCGGTTGCCCAGCGCAAAGCAGCGGAGCGATGACGGCGATTGAAGTCTTCGTCGCCGACGAACAAGATGCCCATCCAATCGACTGCGATCGATGGCTTCGATTGGCGGCCCAGGTCCTCGCCGCCGAGGGCGTGGGACGCAACGAAGAGAGCATCGAGATGTCGTTGCTCTTCGTCGATGAGCCGTCGATCGCCGCGCTCAACGAGCAGTTCATGGGCAAGACCGGTCCGACCGACGTGTTGTCGTTCCCGATCGATGAAGAAGCATCGCCTCATCACATCCCGCCGCTTGCCATCTCGGCACCGATCGGTGCCCCCATGCCCCTTCCGTCGGACGACGACGAAGACGACGAAGATCTCCCGCTCCTGCTTGGCGATGTGGTCGTGTGCCCGTCATACGCCGCCACCTACGCACCGCACCATGTCAGTGATCACCATGACGGTTCGCTCGACGACGAGATTGCCCTCTTGATCGTGCATGGAATTTTGCATTTGCTCGGTATGGATCACGACGTCGACGCCGAAGCCGAGCGAATGGAAGCACGGGAACAAGAACTGCTGACGTTGTTTCACCGTCCGCCGGCGGGAGCGTCCGTATGAGCATCGTCGCCGCCGCTTCAGAGGGCACCTCGTTCGGCACCAGCGAGATCCTGCAAATCGTCTTTGTGTTGTTCCTAGTCGCCTTTTCCGGCCTGCTTGCAGCAGCCGAAACGGCGCTCACCCGGATGACGAGAATCCGGGCTTCCAGCCTCGAAGAGTCCGGTCGTCGCGGGGCGAGCGCGGTCGTCAAGATCGTGGAAACGCCGGAGAAGTTCATCAGCCCGCTCCTGCTGATCGTGCTGTTCTCCCACCTCACCATGTCGACCATCGTCGGCCTGCTCATTGAGCCGGTCTTCGGGGCCTGGGGCGTGGTGGTCGCCATCGTTCTCGAACTCGCCGTCATCTTCATTTTCAGCGAACTCGGTCCGAAAAACTATGCGTTGAAGAATGCCGACAAGGTGTCACTGGCGGTGGCTCCCTTTGTGCTGCGACTCACCGGCTTCCCGCCCATTCGCCTCCTTACTCGTGGCCTCGTCGGCATCGGGAACATCTTGTTGCCGGGTCGTATCGATGATTCGCCAATGACGTCGGAACATGAACTCCTGGCCTTTGCCGACGCCGCCCTCGACGACGATGTGATCGAGCACGATGAGCGCGAGATGATTCATTCGGTCGTCGAATTTGGCGACACTGTCGTCCGTGAAGTGATGAAGCCCCGCACCGACATGATCACCGTTTCCGCCGACAAGACCATTGAAGAAGCGATGGACGTGGCCATTGCCGCCGGCTTCTCCCGAATCCCGGTGATTCGTGAATCGAAAGACGACATTGCCGGCGTCGTCTATGCCAAAGACCTCATGCGCGCGCTTCGCGACGGAAAGCCCGAAGCGCCGGTCGCGTCGATTGTTCGCCCGGCGCACTTCTGCCCCGAATCAAAACGGGTGAGCGAGCTCATGCGCGAAATGCAGTTGCAGAAGTTCCACCTGTGCGTCGTGCTCGACGAATATGGCGGCACCGCCGGTCTCGTGACCCTCGAAGACTTGATCGAGGAGCTCGTCGGCGAAATCGTCGACGAATACGACGTGGAAGAAGCGCAGGTGCAAAAGCTGGCGAATGGCGACGTTGTCGTGACGGCAACGATGAACATTGATGAGCTCAACGAATTGCTCGACGTCGATTGGCCTTCGGAGGACTGGGACTCCGTTGGTGGCCTGGTGTTCAACAAAGTCGGTCACGTGGCGCACGAGGGCGAGACCATTGAATACTCGGGTCACCTGCTTCGCGCCGAGCGAGTGAAGGGTCGACGAATCGGCCGAGTTCGGATCACCCGCCTCCCCGACGACGAACACGACTCCCCGTCGCTCGACGAACGCTGATGGCGAGCGATTCGACTGAGCCGGACGCACCGGCGGTTGCCGCCAAGCCCATCTTTCGCTCGGGGTTCGCCACGCTGATCGGCCGACCGAACGTGGGCAAGTCCACGCTTGTTAATCAGATCCTCGGCACCAAGGTCTCGATTGTGTCCGACAAGGTCCAGACCACGCGCACCCAGGTTCGCGGCATCTACAACCGGACTGACGCGCAGATCGTGTTCGTTGACACGCCCGGCATTCATCGTCCTCGGTCATTGCTGGGGGAGCGCTCCAACGAGGCCGCCACCTCCACAATTGGCGACGTTGATGTGGTGTGCTTCGTGCTCGACGCGACCATGCCCTTCGGGAAAGGCGACAAGTTCGTGGCCGCCCGCGCCCCAAAGTCGGCGCTGGTCGTGGTCAACAAGATCGACCAAGCGACGCGTGACGAAGTGCTCACCATGCTCGGCCAGTCCGGTGAGTTTGGCTTCGCCGAATACTTCCCGGTGTCTGCGCTGACCGGTGACGGAGTCGAAGTATTGCGTGAGGCAATTGTGTCGCGCATGCCGGAAGGGCCTGCGTACTACCCGACCGACGTGCTCGCCGATGTCGACGAAACGTTCTGGATCGGTGAACTCGTCCGCGAGCAGCTGCTTCACATCACGAGCGAAGAACTGCCCCATTCGATTGCCTGTCGCGTGACCGAATGGGAGGAGCGCGAAGGCAAGGGTCCGTATGTGCGCGTAGAAGTTCTTGTTGAACGCGAATCGCAGCGTCCGATTGTGATCGGCCGCGGCGGGGCAAACGTCAAAGCTGTGGGCATTGCCGTGCGAGAACAGCTTCCGCCCGGCGCGTATCTCGACATTCATGTCAAGGTCGACCGCGACTGGCAACGCCGGGCCAAGTCACTCGACCGCCTCGGCTACTGAGCTACTCGGCTCGGTGCTCGGCTCGTTTCGATGGGTCGTCCCTACCGGCGGCGACGAACCCGAACAACGGTATGTTCGCTGAAGGTCGAGGTCCCTTAGGGCGTTGCCCTGTCCCGAGCCAGCTGTGGAACTCGGCGACGCCTGGGCGCAACTCCCACCCGCAGCCTGACGAGGATGGTCCGGCTGAACACTTCCCGCGACAACGCTCGACGACGCGCTCGGGTGGCAGTCAACGGGTAGCGACCGAATCGCCGAGACGCTTTCGGTAACGCCAAGTTGCACGTTGAACGGGCCGACAACCATGACAATGTTGGTCGTCTCGAAGCGGAAGTGATACACCGCTCGAACGCCGAAAGGCATTGCTGATCACCGGGAACGTTTCACGCCTCGCTGGGGCGCTGCTTCGAGGGGGTCAACCGGCCAATCGTGGCGGGGGTAGCGGCCCCGCAGTTCAGCTCGAACATGTGGGTAGCCGACCTCCCAGAACCGAGCGAGATCGTCGGTCACCGCCGCGGGCCGACCGGCGGGCGTGAGGAGTTCGACCACACACGCCAACCCGTCGACGGTCGGCGAAACTCTGGTTCCGAGAAACTCCTGGAGCTTGGCGCGGACAGTCGGCCCCGCTTCGCCTTCGTAGTCAACGAGAACGTCGCGGCCGGTGGGGAGGGTCACGTGCGTGGGGGCGCGTCGGTCGAGTTCTCGTCGAAGCTCGCGGTCGAACAGGAGCGCCAGTGCGTCGGTGGGCGACACGCTCTGGAGCGGCCGACGCGCCGGTGCGGCGACGAGAAGCGGCGCAAGCCAGGTCTCGGCGGAGGCCATGAGACCGTCGAGGGAAAGGTCGGGCCACCGGCGTCCGGGGCCGTCGCGGGTCGCCAAGAATGCCGACCGCGCTGCGATGGTCGAGATGTGCGTGCCGCCGGTCCATTGTTCCAG
>JAYSTV010000360.1:0-7149 GCA_043719425.1 Acidimicrobiia bacterium
ATCGTTCCGGAAATGAACTGCGCGCCGAAGCTCGCCGCATGCACGCGCTCGTTGACCTCGTCGAAGTGTTGCTCGCTCTCAATTTGATGACCAAACACCTTCATGACCGCATGCCCCGTGAACGCTTCTTCAACGTGACCGTTCAAAGCACCGGTGTGACGCCACTGCGCGACGAAACGCGATCGACTCTTGCCGCCGATGAACTTGAGTCCCCACAACGACAGAGGGACCGTGATGGCAGCGGCGAGGGCCAGCTTCCACGAGATCCAGAACATCATCGCCAAGACCCCAATGAGCTGCAGAGCGGAGGTGAGCATCTGGCTCATCGTCTGCTGGAGAGACTGAGCAAGGTTGTCGACATCATTCGTGACCCGGCTGAGCAGGTCACCGCGAGGCGTTCGGTCGACGTAGCCGAGGGGAAGACGGTGGAGCTTGGCTTCGGCCTGGGCTCGCAACCCGAACATTGTTCGCTGCACAATGCGGGCGAGGAGCCGGCCTTGCGTGGCGGCGAGAATGGCCGAGCAGATGTAGAGGCCGCCGGCGAACCACAGAGTTCGATGCAGGGCCGAGAAGTCCACCCCCGTGCCGGGACGACCCTTGCCCCGTCCGTAGACGCCGCGCACGATGAGATCGGTGGCATGACCGAGCACGCGTGGGCCCGACACGTAGAGCGCCACGCTGGCGATCGCAATAACCAAAACAGCGATGAGCCCACTGCGCTCCGGGGCGATGAGTGCAGCCAGTCGTCGAACCGAGGCGCGAAAGTCCTTGGACTTCTCCGCCGGCGGACCAACTCCACCCATGGGTCCACGGCCCATGACCGCACGGCTCGCCTGGGCATGCTGACGTTGTACGTGCGGATCGAAATCCGGAGCGTCGCCCAACGTCTGACCACCGGTGGTTGGCGTGGTCGCGCTCATGCTGCGGCGTCCTGCGCGGCGTGCTGCGACTCGACGATTTCGGCATAGGTCGGACACGACGCGAGCAGCTCGTCGTGTGTGCCGAGGCCCACGATCTCGCCGCTGTCGAGCACCACGATCTGATCGGCGTAGCGAACCGTCGACACACGTTGCGCCACGATGATGACCGCCGCGTTCTTCGTCTCAGGAACGAGCTCGGCGCGCAGACGAGCATCGGTGGCGAGGTCGAGCGCCGAGAAGGAATCGTCGAAGAGGTACAGGTTCGGACGACGCACGAGCGCACGGGCGATGGCGAGTCGTTGACGTTGGCCACCCGACACGTTGGTGCCGCCCTGCTCTATGCGCGCTTCGAGCCCGCCAGGCATGGCGCGGACGAAGTCGGCCGCCTGAGCGACCGTGAGGGCGTGCCAGAGGTCATCGTCGGTGGCTTGGGCGTCGCCATAGCGAAGGTTGCTGGCCACCGTGCCCGAGAACAGATACGGGCGTTGCTGCACGAGGCCGATGCGACCCCACAACGTTTGCAGGTCAATGCGGCGAACGTTGACTCCGTCCACGAGAACTTCGCCCGAGGAGGCGTCGAAGAGACGCGGAATGAGGTTGAGCAACGTGGTCTTCCCCGACCCGGTCGCACCGATGATTGCCGTGGTCTGGCCGGGCTCAATGCGGAAGGAAATGTTGCACAGCACCGGCGTCTCCGCTCCCGGGTAGTGGAAGCCGACATCGCGAAGGTCGAGCGTGCCATGACCCGGAAGAGTGGTCAACGCGTCGTTCGCCTGCGCCACCGAGCTCGGTGTTTCGAGAACCGTGACGATCCGCTCGGCACACACTGCGGCACGGGGTGCCATCGACAACATGAACGTGGCCATCATCACCGACAGCAGGATCTGCACGAGGTACGAGAGGAAGGCAATAAGCGCGCCTATTTGCATCTTCTTGTCTGATATCCGATCGGCACCGATCCACACAGCCGCCGCGCTCGAACCGTTGAGCACCATCATCACGATCGGGAACATCAGCGCTTGAAGGCGACCAGCGGCCAACGCCGTGCCGGTCAAGGTGTCATTGGCTTCGGAGAACCGGTGGATCTCATCGGGCTCGCGGGTGAAGGCCCGCACCACGCGGATACCGGTGACTTGTTCGCGAAGGATCTGATTGACGCGATCGATCCGCACCTGCATGACTGAGAACAGCGGGATCATGCGACGGATCACCGAACCGGCCACGATCAACAGCAGCGGCACGCTCACGGCGAGCAACGTGGAGAGTCCAACGTCTTCGCGCAACGCCATGATCACGCCACCCACGATCGTGATCGGCGCGGCGATGAACAACGTGCACGTTTGCTGAACCAGCATCTGGACCTGTTGCACGTCGTTGGTGATGCGAGTGATGAGCGACGACGCTCCGAGCTCGGAAACTTCTCGTGACGAGAACCCGGTGACCGTGTGGAACAGATCGCGACGAACGTCACGGCCGAAGCCGGTGGCCGCCTGGGAGCCGAAGTACACCGCGGACACGGCGAAGCCGACCTGCACCAGCGTGACGAGGAGCATCTGGCCGCCGTGGGTCCAGATGTAGTGGTTGTTGCCCTGCAGGACCCCCTTGTCGATGATCGCCGCGTTGAGGCTCGGGAGGTACAGCGCCGCCGCCGTCTGCAGCGACTGGAACAGCATTACGAGCAGGAGTTGTCGCCGATACGGACGAAGATTTCGCTTCAGTAACCGACCGAGGGCCCGCATGATCGATGGCTTCGGTTCGGTTAGACGGGCTTCAGCCATTGTGATCAACCTACTGACCGAGCGTGCGCGAACACGAACCGAGGTTGGCTGGCGCGAATTTCGACAACGTCTTCAACCAGGCGCGGCCCAACAACTCCGCCCCGCGAGAACCACTCCGACAGCACTCCTAGTTCCCCGCATCGTTCGGGACTCATGGCCCGGCGTAGAGGCTGTCGTCGGATTTGCGGCGGATCACGGTCGGTTGGCCGGGTTTGCGGTCGACGTAGAGGTTGTTGTCGTGGAGGAAGTGGTGGTGTGGGTCGCACAGCAGGGTGAGGTTCCAGACGACGGTGGGACCGTTTTCGTCGTGTTCGATGATGTGATGCACTTCGGCGCGGGTATGGGGCGAATCACACCCGGCGATTTGGCAGCGTTCATCACGAATCGTGACGGCGAGCCGTTGCAGCAACGTAGGGAATCGGCGGTCCTTGCCGAGGTTCAGGATCTCACCATCCAAACCGAGGATTGCCGCGTACAGATCGACCCGATCGGAGGTCGCGAGATCGAGCGCTTCAAAGAACGGGACTGGTCCCTGGCCAACGATCTTGGCAGTTTGGTTGTCGAGCGACAGGGTCATCACAACGGCGGTCCGACACGCAGAGGCTCTCGACGGCGCTGTGCCCTCCTCAGCGTTTACCAGCGAGACAAGCGCGTCGGCGAGCCTGGCAGCCAGCGGTTCCTCATCATGGCCGCCGCGCTCGCTAGCCCGTTCGGGATGCTTCGCTCGGTAGGCTCGGTCGGCGATTGCTTCGAGTTCGGCGCGTAGCCGCGCACCTTCGATCGGAGGCAGCAACCCAGTCAGGCCAACCATGCCGAGATCACCATCGAAGAACCGCAACATCCGCTTCTTCTTTTGTTTGGCGGCCATGTCCTCGTCGCCGCGAGCATCAAGGTCGAACTGCTGCACCTCGCCGCGGAACTCGTCGACATTCAACGAAGCTGCCTTCTTCACCAAACCGGCCACACCCGGCAGCCCGAGCATCGGATGCAACATCGCCACGTGCTCAGCGGAGATCTCACCCTTGGCCAACGCGTCACCGGCCTCGGGTAGCGACGCAATTGTTTGCGCGGCCTGCGCGTCACGGCGGGCCTGCCGGTTCGACCGGCCGGTCGCCCGACTGATCTCGGCGGCCGTGTCGCGACTGTTTGCACCAAGCACGATCGTGACCGCGGCGGATGCGGCATCGACTTGACGGCGGAGTCGTTCGAGTTGACGCAACGCTGCGGCGGCGTGCACGCGGGTGGTGATCGATGGATCACTCGTGGGGATTTTCACCCCGTCCCAAACAGTCGTGCTCATAACTCCCATTGTGTCCTGGGGGGTGTGACAGTTTTCGGTGTCAAACAGAAGAATTCAGAAGAATTTTTCTCAGAACGAGATCCGCTGTCGAGTCGTCGATTACCCGATGGGTTCGGGTTCTTGGAACAGCATGATCTGGAGGCCGCGGGAACGTGGAGCCGCGCGTTGATCGATCCCCAGGGGGTAACGACGGGTGGTGCGAGGAGCTGTGCTCCCGCTGCGGTTGGAGCGCAATCTGCCGACCAACTTCAACGTCATCGATCATGCGTTTCTGCGCGGGTTGGCCAGTTCGAAGGCGGCGGCACCGGCGTCGAGAATGGCCACGAGTGCTTCACCATCTCCTGATACGCAGCCCGCGCAAAGGCATGCCGCGCGCGTCGCGGGATAAGAGGAGCGCTTCGTCGAAATCTATGGCCTCAACGACGACTCTCAATTGTCGACACCGGCTTGGGTTTGATCCATGAAAGAACCGTATCCCTGGCACCGGTGTGAGAGGCAAGAGGAAGCTTCATCCGAATCGGGCACCTCTGCTGAGACAGGAGCAAATGGTGCGAGCGCATGTGGCTGCAGCTGAACGGTCATGTGGGCGCCGCCAAGCAGGCACTAATGCGGCGCGACGGCGCCGCAGCAGCCGGCGAGCGCTGAACCGCCAAGACAGATTCACCGCTCGGCCCAGCCGGAGCGGGCCACGTTCCGATTCGCCGATGGCACCATCGAAGCTGCGGGCGCCGGCGCCAGGCTCACCGTGGCCAGGCGTCTACTGCCGACGAGGTGCCGCCTTGACCAGCCGTCGTCACGCCCGTCGGGCATACTCGCTCGGTGGCCGCAACGGTGTTCATCCTTGGGGCTGGATTCAACTACTCGGTGATGGGGCCGGGCGGTCGTCTGCGCCCGCCGCTGGCGACCAACTTCTTCCAAGTGCTCTTAGGGCGGGACCGGTGGGAACAACAGCTCGACGGCATTCGGCGCAACATCGACGTTGACGTTCTGTTTGAGGAGATCGAGCGCTACTGGAAGCTGTCGGCGGAGCAACTTCGAACCGCGCCATTCGATATCGAGGAGTGTCTGACCCTCTTCGAGTCTCAGATCGGCGACCAGCAGTCGGCTGATCGGGTACTCGCGCTGCGCCGCGCAGGCGATGCGCTTCGCAATCTCCTCCTAATGCACTTGGCAGAGCTCTCGCATGGGGTCTACACGCCTGTCACGTCGGAATTCGGCAAGCATGTGCTCGGAACCTCGGCAGACGTGGTCACCTTCAACTACGACACCATCGCGGAGAACGCGATAGCGAGTGAAAGTGGCATTGGCCCCAAGCCACTGCCAGCCCGCTACGACAATGACGGCGAGCGCCTCTCTGAGGTGGCCGACGAGGATCTCGATGCCAGCCACTTTTCGTGGCGACGACCGCTTGCCTATGGGTTCAGGTTCGACGAGGTGGCGCTGCCAGTGGCGGGCGTATCGCGCTTCATCGAGGGCGAGCGCTATTACGGCCGTCCGGCGAACGAGCTCTACACCTCGATGCGTGTGCTAAAGGTGCATGGGTCAATTGATTGGCTCATGCACACCGGTATTCGTGATTACCCGCTAAAAGTGGACGAAAAATCTGATCCGCCACCCGCAAAGCAGCTCGTGCTGACGAGCTATGGACAGTTTTGGATGGGTGGGACGCCAACCCACAATCGCTGGCAAATGGAACCGGTGGTCGTGCCGCCGCAGCTTTACAAACGATTCGATATGCCTCCGTTCCCGGACCTCTGGGATGCCGCATCGGATGCACTCGCCGATTGCGAGACTCTGATCGTGGTCGGGTACTCGTTCCCGCCAACAGACTTCAGGTCCAAACGATTGCTCCTCGAAGCGTTCGCCGATCACTCTCCTCGTGAGGTCGTCGTCGTGAACCCTGATACGTCAGTAGCTGGGCTGGTTCGACGAGTGACTCACTTCAGAGGGCCGATCGTGTCCTGCGACTCTCTCGGCCAGCTGTACGGAGTCGGCACCAGCTACTTCTAGCGCAACCCGGTCATCCGCTCGTCCCGTACAAGACGGCCGAGGGTCGTCGATGCTGGCTCATCGGGCCTGACGCGCTGGATCGGGACTCGTTCTGCAAGCGCGACCAGCGCACAGATCATCACATCTGCACTGCCACCTACCGCCGGTCAGGGTTTCACCGTCACGGCGAACGGCGGTCAGTTTTCTCACGGCTCCAGTGAAGGGGCGATGGTCACGACGACCTTGCCTTGAGCATGGCCGTCGCCGAGGTGGCGGAATGCTTCGGCGGTGTCGCTGAATGGGTAGCACCGGTCAATGACTGGCTTCACCTGGCCGGCGTCTACCAACTCGGCCAACGCCACCAAGTCGGCCTGGTTCGGCTTCGCCATCAGGCATCCCATCTTCTTACCGGACAACCTGCCCTGAAGAGGCCCAAGCAGCATTCCCGCGAAGATCTGCGACATGGAGCCACCACCGACAACGAAGGTGCCCTTCGGGGCGAGCAACCGACGGTATCTCGAAAGGGAAATGTCTCCGTTCACCGCAAAGATCAGGTCAAATCGATCTGGCAAAATGGTGAAGTCCTCTTGCGTGTAGTCGATCACGTGATCTGCGCCGAGTGACCTCGCCAGCGCAACGTTGCGGGTGCTGCAGACCGCAGTCACCTCCGCTCCGAACGCCTTTGCAATCTGCACGGCGAACGTCCCCACTCCTCCGGACGCGCCATTGATCAGAACCTTCTGGCCACGGTGAACGTTGCCCCTGTCTCGAAGCCCTTGGAGGGCAGTACCACCCGCCATCGGCAGAGCGGCCGTTTCCGCAAACGAAAGCGACGCAGGTTTCAAAGCGAATGCAGTTGCTGGAGCGCAGACGTACTCAGCGAGACCGCCGAAACTATGCGCGCTGAGATCACCAAAGACGTGATCTCCCGGTTTGAACTGGGTCACGGAGGAACCGACTGCCTCGACCTGCCCGGCAACATCAGCTCCGAGGACGGCGTGCTTCGGTTTGAACAGGCTGGCCATCGCCAGGCGCACCAACAACGTCTTCCCCGTAAGGCCAAACCAATCCGCCTTGTTCAATGACGTGG
The DNA here is from genome assembly GCA_043719425.1 of Acidimicrobiia bacterium. Taxonomy (GTDB): domain Bacteria; phylum Actinomycetota; class Acidimicrobiia; order Acidimicrobiales; family JANYDT01; genus JANLQX01. The sequence goes on from JAYSTV010000360.1 coordinate 7,078, forward strand.
CATGAACCTTGACGAGGACGTCGTTGGCCTTCGGAGTTGGCCGTTCCATGTCGATCAGTTGCAGGACGTCTG
>JAYSTV010000037.1:0-4433 GCA_043719425.1 Acidimicrobiia bacterium
TCCTCGACGGGCTTCTTGTCGATCTCGACGGTCGGCAGCATGGCGAGCTGGTCGTCGGTCGACAACGAGAACTTCTTGATGAACGCGGCGACGGCCGGCGCCTTCGCTTCGAGCTTGGCCGACTCTGCCTTGAAGAGCACGTCTTCTGGATAGTCGCAGGCGATCTTGGCCGTGTCGGCGTAGCACTCCTTCGAATAGGCGGGAAGGGCAATGTTCTTCAGCTTGTACTTGGCCACGGCGGCCGTTGGCGTCCACCAGTACATGACGACCGGCTCTTTGGCGGCGACCCGGCTGTCGAGCTCGGCCACCGTGGCCGCCTCCGATCCGGAGAACTGCACCTGCAACGGGAGGCCGAGGTTCTTCACGATCGTCTCGTCGTACTGCGAGTACGACGGGTCGGTACCGAGAAAGCGGCCCTTGCTCCCCGTCTCGGCCGTGGCGAACGCCTTGGCCACCGCCGGGTCCTTGAAGCCTTCCCAGGTCTTGAGCGATGGGAACTTCTCTTCGACGTAGTCCGGAACGAACCAGCCGATCTTGCCAACGGCGCCGAGCGGACCGGCGTTGACGATCTGGCCGTCATCGATGTATTTCTGCTCTTCGGCGACAACACCCGACGGCCAGATTTCGAGGGTGGCATCGAGGTCTCCGGCGGCGAGGCCGGCGAACTGCAGGTTCTCGTCGATCTTGACGATCTCGACCTTGTTGCCGAGGTTCTTCTCGATCAGCTGCTTGGCGATCTCGACGTTGATGGCCGACGCCGTCCAGGCGTTCTCCACCAATTTGATCGTGGCCTTGTCGCCCGGACTCGCGGCGGTTGCAGTCTCCGTCGTGGCTGGCGCATCTCCTGGGGCCGTCGTGTCGTTGGCCTTGTCCGACGAACAGGCCGAGAAACCGAGCACCGCAGCAACGGACAATGCCATGAGAGCAGAACGGGAACGACGCATGAACAAGACCCCCTTGATCGGGCCGATACGGCCCACGAGCACCAAAGTGTTCCACATTGCGGGCTCGTTCCGCCGAGCGGACCGCACTGCACTCGGGCAGGATGGGCGCTGATGATCGAGGTTCGCTCCTTGTGGAAGGTCTTCGGGGCACGCGCCGACGCCGCCGTGGCCCGTGCCCAAAACGGCGCCGACCGTGCTGAGATCCTCGCCGCTACCGGCTGCACAATTGGGGTTCGCGACGTCTCGTTCGACGTCGCCCAGGGCGAGACCTTCGTCGTGATGGGCCTCTCCGGCAGCGGGAAGTCGACCCTCATCCGGTGTCTGTCGGGGCTGCACGACATCACCAGCGGCGAGGTCAGCCTGGACGGACGCAGCCTGGTCGGCATCTCGCCCAATGACCTACGCGATCTGCGCCGCACCAAAATGGCGATGGTCTTCCAGCACTTCGGCCTGTTTCCGCATCGACGGGTGATCGACAACATCGCCTACGGACTCGAAGTGCAGGGGGTGGGCAAGGTGGAACGTCGCCGCCGGGCGGGCGAGGTGCTCGAGCTCGTCGGTCTGACCGGATGGGATCAACACTTCCCTGATCAGCTGTCGGGAGGCATGCAGCAGCGAGTGGGTTTGGCGCGAGCCTTAGCGCTGGATCCCGAGATCCTCTTTTTCGACGAGCCGTTCTCCGCCCTCGACCCGCTCATTCGACGCGACATGCAGGACGAGTTGATCCGACTCCAGCGAGAGCTCCGACGGACAATCGTGTTCATCACCCATGACTTCGCCGAGGCCATCCGTCTGGGCGATCGCATCGCGGTCATGAAGGACGGCGTCTTCGAGCAGATCGGCGCGCCGGAAGATGTTGTGGCCCGGCCCGCGACGCCGTATGTCGAGGCGTTCACCCGCGATGTTCCTCAAAGCAAAGTTGTACGTGCACGTACGATTATGTCAGGACCGCTGTCCGTCCTTGGCGCCCGGTCGATCAAACCCGATGACACCGTCGAACAACTGATTCCCCTCCTCCTCCTCGATCACGAACCGCTCGTCGTCCGAGATGGTGAAGGGACTGCCATCGGCTCGGTCGGCATCGAACAAGTCCGCTCGGTCCTCACCACGGCAAGCGTTTCGTCATGACGGCGGCGGCCTCGACCCGGCTTCAAGGCCGTCCGTTGTGGATATCGAAACGCACCATCGTGGCGGGACTCGGATTAGCGATCGTGGCCGTCCAGCTCGTGGTGGCGACCCGGCCGAACGGATGGCGTTTCCCCGAATCGTGGAACTGGCATCTGGCCGTTCCGGTCAATCGGTTCCAAGGTTGGGTGCGCGACAACCAGGTGAGCCATCCGCTCTTCACGTGGTTTTTCACACCGATCGCGAAGTCGCTGAAGTGGTTGCTGAACGGTCTCACGAACAACCTTGTTGGTCTGCCATGGTTCACCATGCCCGTCGTGGCCGCCGCGCTGCTGGCGTGGCGAGGCCGACCGAAGTCCGCCGCCGCCGTTGGCCTCGCTGCGTGCTACCCGGGATTCGTCGGTCTCTGGCCGCAAACCATGCAAACGGTCGCCCTGATCACCGTTTCTGTCGGCGTATCGTTGCTGCTCGGCATTCCGCTCGGCATTTGGTCGGCCCTCTCCCCCCGTGTGAACGGCATCCTGCGGCCCCTGCTCGACGCCATGCAGACCGTGCCGTCCACGGTGTACCTGATTCCCGCCACGTTGTTCTTTGGCATCGGTCCCGTGCCGGCGGCGGTCGCCACGGTCATTTTCGCCCTCCCGCCGGCCGTCCGACTCACTGCGCTTGGCATCACGGGCGTGCCAGATTCGACGGTGGAAGCGGGCGAGATGTTTGGTGGCACACGCCTTCAGGTTTTGACGAAGGTTCAGTTGCCGCAGGCCCTCCCCTCGATTGCCGCCGGGGTGAACCAGACGATCATGATGGCGTTGGGCATCGTCGTTATCGCCGCGCTCGTGGGGGCCGGCGGACTGGGCCAGGAAGTGCTGGAGACGTTGCAGATCCGCGCGGCCGGTCGCGGCATCGTCGTTGGCTTGGCGATCGTGTGCGTCGCCATCGTTCTCGACCGAGTCTCGGGCGCATTCGTTGTCCAACGTCGCCATTCCCCAACACGTGACCAGCGCGTGGTGGGTGGAGTGGCCGTGGCCATCGTTGTTGGCATCATCGTCGGTCGGGTAGCCGGTTGGAACACCTTTCCGGTGTCGTGGAAGTCATCGTTCGCCGACTCGTTCGACAGTGCGCTGCGTTGGGTTCGCGACAACGGGCGGCCGGTTACCCGTCCGGTCAACGACTTCATCGTGCGCGACGTGCTCATCCGGTCGCGTGACTTCCTCACAGTCACCCTCGGCTGGCCGGTTGTCATCGGCGCCGCGGCGCTGGCGGGATACGCCGTGCGCGGATGGCGTCTCGCCGTGGCCATCATTCTCGGTCTTCTGGCGGTCGGGTTCACCGGCATGTGGGCGCTTTCCATCGAGACCCTGGTGCAGGTCGTTGTCGCCACCATCATCAGTGCACTTCTTGCTTTGCCGCTCGGGATCTTCATCGGCCGCCGACCCAGGACCGAAGCGTTCATTGCCCCGATCCTCGACGCACTGCAAACCATCCCGTCATTGATCTACACGATCCCCTTCGTCATGATCTTCACTATCTCGGTTGTGCCGGGCGGGATCATCGCCTCGTCGCTCTACGCCATCCCCGCCGGCATCCGTCTGTGCGCCCTCGGCATCAAGGGCGTACCCGAAGCCCCCATCGAAGCGGCCACGAGTTTTGGCGCGTCACGTCGCCAGATCTTGCGAGGCGTGCAGTTGCCGTTGGCGCTCCCGGCCATGGTGCTGGCCCTCAACCAGGTGATCATGATGGTGCTGTCGATGGTCGTGATCGCCGGCATGACCGGCTCGGGCGCCTTGGGTTTTGAAGCCGTACGCGCGCTTACGAGATCCAACACGGGCCTCGGCGTGGAGGTCGGCCTGGCGATCGTGGTGATGGCCACCATCCTCGACCGACTCACCCAGGCCCTCGCCACGCCCCGTCGCTAGCAAGCGACTGAACGCATCCCAGACTGGTGAAGCAGGCATCCCAGATGCCGGCAAAATCGGCGGGAAAGTACGAAAATCCGCCTATCTGGGATGCGAATCGGTTCGGTGTGGGATGCGGCACCCGGTCGCCGTCGAAGCGTTTCAGGCCGGGAACGCGCCCTGCATCCGGGCCGCCGACAACGTGTTTTCCAGCAGACACGCAATGGTCATCGGGCCCGTCCCGCCCGGCATTGGCGTGATCCAACCGGCGATGGCTTGGACGGCGTCGAAGTCGACGTCGCCGACCAACCCAGCTTCGGTGCGAGAGATGCCCACATCGACGACGGCGGCGCCGGGCTTCACATGGGCCGCCGTGATCATGCGAGCCTGGCCGGCGCACGCCACGATGATGTCCGCCGCTTGGCACAACTCGAGCATGTCTACAGCGCGCGTACGAGAATGGGCGAGC
>JAYSTV010000361.1:0-2944 GCA_043719425.1 Acidimicrobiia bacterium
CCGGCGGTCGCTATCTGCACCACAACTTCGTGGTCGCCCTCCTCAGCGATCTCTTCGGCATCCAGTCACGCGGTGGCTGTTCGTGCGCCGGCCCATACGGTCACCGGCTGCTCGGCATCGACGACGCGCGTTCGCACGAGTTTGAGCACGAAATTGCCAGCGGCTGCGAAGGCATCAAACCCGGCTGGACCCGAATCAGCTTCAATTACTTCATCTCCGAAGCCGTCTTCAGCTACCTGGTCGATGCCGTCGATCTCATCGCCGCGCACGGATGGAAGCTGCTGCCGGAGTACCGATTTGATCCCACGAGCGCGCTTTGGCGCCATCGCAACGGGCCCGTCGAACCGCCACTGCGACTGGGGGACATCTCCTACGACGCCGCCACCGGCAGCCTGCTCGTCCCCGAGCTCGGCCATGACCGCGCCCCCGAGTCCGCGCTTCGCGGGTACCTCGATGAGGCTCGCCGGATCATGAGCGCGGCCTCGGAGTGGTCGGCCTTCGAGAATCGCCCGCCCAGCATCTCAGCCGAGTTCGAACAGTTGCGGTGGTTCGAGTTGCCGGCCGAATCGCTCGTCTGAGCGTTTGATGGTGCGCGTCCGCAAACCGGGACTCCTCCTCGGTGAGTGGGCCTGTCTCGGGGCGTTGGGTCCGGGCCGGCTTCACGGTTTCGCAGTGGCCAAGCGACTCGACGCCGATGGCGACCTTGGTCGAATCTGGACACTGTCGCGTCCTCTCGTCTACCGGGCCCTAAACCAGCTGCAGGCAATGGATCTTGTCCGAGAAACGGGCGAGGAGCCGGGACATGCCGGCCCCAACCGGACCGTGCTTGCCCTCACCGCCAAAGGTCGCGGGGCGCTTCGTTCGTGGCTGACCCGACCGGTTGATCACCCGCGCGACGTGCGGACGGAACTGCTGCTGAAGATCGTCATCAGTGACTCGATGAACAGAGATGCGGCAGTACTTCTTGATCGGCAGCGGACAGTGTTCCAGGCCCAGGTTGTAGCTCGTCAAGCCGAACTCATGACGGGATCTCCAGATGCAGTCGACCTCTGGCGAGCGGAGTTCGCCGATGCGGCACAGCGTTTTGTTGCCCGTCTGACCCGAGAGGCGCCTACGCCCGTGGAGTGATCGAAACCCCGAGATGTCAGTCAATGACTACGCTGGGGACGATGGGTCGCAACAACGGTTCGTTTGACCGAAAAACGGAAGAGAGCCTTCGCCGCCTTCACCAGGTCAACGACGGCACGCAGATCTTCTCCCGGCACGGCTTGCTCCTAGCAGCATGAGGCACGGCGCTCGGGTGTTCGGCCGCCCGCCGCTTGCGCTTCTTGCCCTCGGAGGTCTGGGCGGAACGCTGTTCGCGCTCCCGCTCGTGGCCCTGGCCGTTCGCGCCCCCTGGCGGAGCGCATGGGCAATCGTGACCGAACCCTCCGTCCGCGAGGCATTGCGACTGTCGCTGGTGTGCTCCGTCTCCGCCACGGTCCTCTCGTTCGTCCTCGGCGTTCCGCTGGCCTGGGTCCAGAGCACGCTCGAGTTTCGAGGACGCTCAATCCTCCGAGCCGTGACCACCCTCCCGGTTGTCCTCCCCCCGGTCGTCGGAGGCTTGGCCCTCCTCCTCGCCGTCGGCCGCAACGGGGTGATCGGTCGGTACCTGTTCGACTGGTTTGGTATTCGCCTTCCGTTCACGACTGCCGGAGCGATCGTGGCGGAAACGTTTGTTTCGATGCCGTTCCTGGTGTTGTCCATGGAAGGGGCGTTTGCCTCGGCCGACCTCGGCCTCGACGAGGCCGCCGCCACCCTCGGCGCCTCGCGATGGACCATTGTTCGACGCGTCACCCTGCCGACGCTGCGACCGGCACTCGCGGCCTCGGCCGTCCTCTGTTGGGCTCGTGCTCTCGGGGAGTTTGGCGCCACGATCACGTTCGCGGGCAACTTCCCGGGTACCACGCAAACGGTGCCGCTGGCCGTCTATCAAGCGTTCGAAACCAAGCCCGAAGCGGCGATCGTGCTGAGCCTGATCCTCGTCGCCATTTCGCTCGCCGTGCTGTTGTCGCTGCGCCACCGCCTCGTGGGCCGGAGCTGAGTTGGACCGGCTGTTCCTCGACGCGCACGTGGTCGTGCGGTTCCCGTCCATCACCGTGGACCTCCCGATCGGGGGAGCGCGCGGCGAGGTAGTCGGGATTGTCGGGCCGAACGGCGCCGGCAAGACGACGCTGCTTCGAGCACTTGCCGGTCTCCAACCACTTGACGACGGACGAATCGTCTTGGGCGAGGCGGTGCTTGACGAACCCGGTTCCCACACCTTCGTTCCCGCGGCCGAGCGACGAGTTGGCGTCGTCTTCCAGGACTATCGACTCTTCCCGCACCTCAGCGCAGCCGAAAACGTGGCCTTTGGATTACGCGCCCGAGGCGTGGAGCGTCGCCGCGCGCTCGCCCTGGCACGGGAATGGCTTTCGCGGTTGGGGTTGACCCGCCAACACGATGATCGGCCCGCCCGACTTTCCGGGGGACAGGCGCAGCGGGTTGCCCTCGCCCGGGCGGTGGCGACCGAACCCGATCTGCTCCTCCTCGACGAACCGCTCGCGGCAATCGATGCCGAGAGTCGGGCAACGCTGCGCAATGACCTTCGTCAGTACCTCACGGAGTTCGGTGGGGTGGCGGTCCTGGTCTCCCACGACGCCCGCGACCTTGCTGTGCTCGCCGATCGGACCGTGCCAATCGAGCACGGCCGCCCGAGGGTGCCCGACCGGGGGCACCAGCCCGGTTAGGCTTTCACTCATTGTTTCCCGGGTCTCTGGCCCGCAGACCACAGGAGAACCCCATGCTTCGTCAGGCCCTTCGAACCGCCACCGTTTCGGCCGTTATCGGTGCTGCGGCATTCCTGTCCGTTCCGGCTGCATCGGCGCAAGACGCGACCACGGTGGCCGAGACCGCGGCCCCGGTC
>JAYSTV010000362.1:0-7128 GCA_043719425.1 Acidimicrobiia bacterium
GGCAACCTGGTGCAAGACCTCCTCGCCCTCGCTCGACTCGACGACGGCCTACCACTTACTCTCCAACCAGTCGAGCTTGTCTCGATCGCCGCCGACGCCATGCACGCCGCCAACATGATCGACCCGGGCTGGCCAATACGACTCAGCGCTCCGCGACCCGTGGACCTCTACGCCGACGACACCGGCCTCCGACAGGTCCTCGACAACCTCCTCGCCAACGTACGAGCCCACACGCCCCCGGGAACCCAAACTCAAATCAAGCTCGCCGCCGACGACCTCAACGCCACGATCACCATCACCGACAACGGCCCAGGCATGACCACCGAACAAACGTCACGCATCTTCGAACGCTTCTACCGAGCAGACCCCTCGCGATCACGCCGCAGCGGCGGAGCCGGCCTCGGCCTCAGCATCGTCGACGCCATCATCCACGCACACGCTGGCACGATCCACGTCGAAAGCGAACCCGGTAACGGAACCTCGTTCACCATCACCCTCCCGTCGAGGCTCAAGGACTCTCCACGCGATCTCCACACGCGTCGTTCATTGTCGTCGTATGAAACGTAACGAACCCGAAGACCTGAGCGCTCCCATTCGGCGACTTTCGCGCCGTGAAGTTTTGGTGGGCAGTGGCGCCCTTCTGCTGTTGGGTGCTGGCGGACCGGCCGCTCACGGGGCGACCGCGACGACTGGCTCGAAGCTGGTGGGTCCGAACGACCCAGCGGTCGAGGCGCGCGACGCGAAACGTCGACGCCCGGGCGCTGGCTTGGTGAAGGCGACGGTCACCGCCTCACCGATCAAGGCGGTCGTGGGAGGTCGTGAGGTTTCGACGTGGGCGTTTGGTGACCGACCAGGTGCCGGAGCCATTCGGGCCAAGGTCGGAGACATGATCGAAGCGACATTCGTCAACAAGTTGGCGTCGGCCAACACCATGCACTGGCACGGCATCGCGCTGCGCAATGACATGGACGGTGTTCACGGCCTGACCCAGCAAATGGCCGTCGATCCCGGCAAGACGTTCACGTACCGCTTCACCGCTCCCGATGCCGGGACGTTCTGGTTCCATCCGCACATGGGCCTCGAACTCGACAAGGGCCTCTACGCCCCGCTGATCATCGAAGACCCGAACGACCCGACAAGCGCCGACGTCGAGGCCACCTTGATGCTCGACGACTGGCTCGACGGCTACGGGCGAACACCCGAGGAGGTCCTCGCCGAACTGAAAAAGGGCGGCGGCCATGCTGGGCACGACACAGGCGATATCGGACGGGAGTCGGAAGGCTTGAGCGGCGACGTGACTTACCCGTTGCATGTGGTCAACGGACGCGGACCGGCGGAACGCGAAACAGTGTTGGCCAAGCCCGGGCAACGCGTGCGGTTGCGGTTCATCAACGCCGCGTCGGACACGCCGTACCGGGTGGCGATTGCTGATCACCGTATGACGGTGACTCACGCCGACGGGTTCCCCGTCAAGCCCGTCGAAGTTGACACCATCGTGATGGGTATGGGCGAGCGTTACGACGTGATCGTCACCGCCAAGTCCGGTGCCTTCGCCATCGTCGCCGTGCCCGAAGGCAAAATGGACCCGGCCGGTGAAGCGGTGTTGCGCACCACGACCGCCGCAACTGCGCCCAAGACCGGTTCACGCCCATCGGGTCTCACCGGACGGCTACTTGCCTACGCCGACCTGACCCCGACCGATGCGGCGCGACTGGCGGACCGTAAACCGACCCGCACCGCCACCATCCGCTTGACCGGCAGCGAGGGTGGTTACACCCACGGTATTGACGGCCGTTCTTACCCGAAGGCGTCACCGATCACGATCAGCCAAGGTGAACGGCTCCGCCTCCGGATCAAGAACATGACGAACATGTTCCACCCGATCCACCTCCACGGCCACACATTTCAGGTGGTCGGGTCCTCGCGCAAAGACACCGTGAACGTACCCAAGTGGAAATCAGTCGACGTCGACATCGAAGCCGACAACCCCGGCCAGTGGATGTTGCATTGCCACAACACCTACCACTTCGAATCCGGCATGGCGACCGTGCTGTCCTACCGGCGCTGACCGCAACGACGTGGCTGTCTCGTCGAGACAATGCGTGCAGGCTGGGTGATATGGGTTTGATCTTGGTCGTGGAAGACGAGGCCCGCATCGCCGAACTTTTGCGCCGAACCCTCGAACACAGCGGACACACCGTGATCATTGCCGCCGACGGACACACGGCCTTGCGCACCGTTGCGGCAGACCCGTTTGATCTCGTGATTCTGGACCTCCGCCTGCCAGACATCGACGGCGAACAGGTCGCTCGCGGGGTGCGCAGCCACAGCAACGTGCCGATCCTCATGCTGACGGCGAAAGCATCCGAACGAGACCGGATCACCGGCCTCGAAGCCGGCGCCGACGACTACGTCACCAAGCCATTCAGTCCCCGCGAGGTCGCCCTACGAGTGCAGGCAATCCTTCGACGCGGCCGCACCGAACCATCACCGGCATCGTTCGGGCGTGGCACGTTGATCATCGATTCGGTAGCGAAGACCGTCCAAGTGAACGGTTCCGTTGCGGATCTCACACCAACCGAACGCGACCTGCTCGACGCTCTCACCTCCCGACCGGGCCGAGTTTGGTCGCGCTACGAACTCGTCACCCGCGTGCGCGGCTATGAATTCGACGGCTACGAACGGACCATCGACTCCCACATCAAAAACCTTCGACGCAAAATCGAAGCCGATCAACGCCAACCCCTCATCATCGAAACCGTCACCGGCGTCGGCTACCGACTCGGGATCACCCGTGACGACTAACCCGAACGCCGACCCGTCGTCGCGGACGACGCTTCGCAGTCCACTCGCACAACGACTCGTCCTCGCCTTCGTCACCGTCGCCGTCACCGCAGTGTTTGTCTTCGCCGGACTCACCTTGTGGCGCACCAAACACGCCGTCGGACGACTCGGCGACTACCGCCGACAAGAAACAGCAGAAGCCATCGCCCGCACCCTTGCACTCAGCTACCAACAAACCCAGGTATGGACAACCACCGACATCCACCCTGCGTCGATGCTTGCCACCCAAGCCAGCGCCACCATCACCGTGACCGACCCGACCGGACACACGCTCACCCTCGCGAACTCCATGGGCCCCATGGACACAGCTCGACCCGACCCGAGAACGGTCATCTTCTCGAACCGTGTTCCCGTCACCGTCGACAACACCACCGTCGGAATCGTGAAAGTTGGATTCACCACCCGCGAACGAACGTCCCCCGAACAACACGTCCGCGATGCGATACGCAGCACCATCGGCCTCGGCGCGCTCGTCGCTGCACTTGTGGCGATCATCGTCGCGATCGCGCTCTCTCGCCGGATCGTCACGCCTCTCGTGCGTATCACCGATGCCGCCCGCCGACTCGGTAACGGCGACGCCGACGCCCGCGTCGCCCACGCCGAAGCAACCGGCGAACTCGGCATGCTCGCCAACGCATTCGACGAAATGGCAGATCGTCTCCAAGCCCACGAACAAACCCGGCGAAACCTCACCGCCGACCTCGCCCACGAACTTCGCACACCACTCACCCTGCTGCAAGGAAACTGCGAAGAACTCATTGACGGAAACGCCAAACCGGACCTCGCCAAATTCGTCGATCTTCACGACGACATCCTGCGCATGCGACGCCTGGTCGATGACCTCGCCACCCTCGCCGACGCCGACAGCGCAACCACCGAAGGCACCGCCGGCCACGAACCCGTGGACCTTGCGTCGGCCGCCTCCGACGCCGTGAACCGCCTCCGCGACTTCGTCGCCGCCAACAACCACCAACTCCTCACCGACCTACAACCAGTGACCGTGCACGGCAACCGCGCCCAACTCATGCAAATCACCACCAACCTGCTCACCAACGCCATCAAATACACACCAAGCGGAGGAACGATCCGCGTCGCAGTCGCGCCGGACCCCGCAACATCTTCCGGCGTGCTTGCGGTCGCTGACACCGGGCCCGGCATCAACGAACTGGATCGCCCGCGCGTTTTCGAACGGTTCTACCGATCAGACCGCACCCGCCACATCGCCGGATCCGGCATCGGACTCGCCGTCGCCCACCAGCTTGTCAACGCCCACCACGGCACCATCACCATCGACTCGCCGAGCAGCGTCGAGACGGCCCAGGGCACCACCATCCGGGTACGCATCCCGACCAATCCGCGGAAAACTGGCGGATGACGGCCACCCGTCCCGATCACCATCACGCTGAGCACTTCCATGGTGGTGAAGCTCTCGGCCCCTACGTTGACCTGGAAATGAAGCGCGTCGCAGACTTCCCACGTCACTGCTCCCACCCTCAACCGGCGAGGCATTGCTGAGGCGGCCCCAGAGCGTGGGGAGCCCCGCTGAACCCGGTTCGGAGTGAGGCCCCGGTACGTTTCCGAGCTGCCACCGATGGCTTGCTTGACATTGAGTATTAGGCATACCAAACTAGGTCCATTCAAGAAATGCAACAAGAGCTGAGGGTTGAAGTCATGGGAGCAAGCGTTTTGATCACCCTGCGCGAGGGGCTCGAGATCTCTCTCGTTCTCGCGATCATCGCCGGGTACCTCGTGAAAACGGATCGATCACGGTATCTGCGGCAAGTTTGGGTGGGCGCAGGGGCTGCGACTCTGGTCTGTGTGGTTGCTGGCGTCGCTTTTCGGGCATTCGTGGGCGAGTACAACGGGAAATCGGAGCAGTTCATCGAAGGAACCCTGTCCTTCTCCGCCGCGGCCGTTCTGACCTGGATGATCTTCTGGATGCGCAACAACGCCCGTGGTCTCCGCGGCGAACTGCACAACCGACTTGATTCTGCACTCGAACGCTCCCCCATGAGGATCGCGGTTGTGGCCTTCGTCGCTGTGGCCCGTGAGGGATTCGAAACGGTGTTGTTCTTGATCGGTGCGGAGAATGAAGGCACGACCGGAGCGCAGGTCGTGATCGGTGGGCTCATCGGGCTTGCCATTTCGGCCGTACTCGGGCTGATGATCTACCGCGGCGGCAAGAAGGTAAACCTGGCTAAGTTCTTCACCTGGACCGGTGCGTTGCTTCTGCTTTTTGCCGCCGGATTGTTCGCTAAGGGAGTGCATGAGTTCCGTGAATTCTTCGGTATCAAATGGTCGTTCATCGCCGATTCACTCTGGACCGTAAGGTCTGGCCCGTTGGCCGAAGGACGCACGGCCTATGACTTCGTCAATGGTCTCTTCGGATGGAGTGCCAACCCCGAGCGCGTTCGGGTCTTCGCCTATTTCGCTTACCTGATCCCGATCGGGTGGCTGTACCTACGGGAGATGGCCAAACCGGCCACTTCTCGACAACTGTCGCCCGGCACGGTCGCTGGCACATCGGCCTGACTCCCGCTGTGACGAGAATATTACCCACTACACCTCAATCCACCGCCGGGATTCGGTCGGGCGAGATACCTGATCCTTGGTCCGTCCGAGAAGTGGTGCAGATTTCCCTTGTCAAGTCCCGGTACCCGTTTTACGGTCGGGTTCCGGTACCTGCTTTACAGTCGATCTGGGGTTGGTGAGGCGGCGTTGATGCGGCGGGCTCGGCCGCCGGGGTTGGCGAGGGCGCCGTGTTCACGGGTTCGGTCATGGCGGGCGGGGTGGGAACGGATGAGATGTTTCCCGAAACTGATCTCGATCGTGTCACCGATCACGGCGACGTGGACTTGGCGGCGTTTGTACATGGCGCCGGCGTAGTGGTTCTCCCCGGCGAAGCACACGTTCCCGGACGAATCAACCTTTCTGGTGACCGACACCAATGTCGCCGACGGCCGTGCAGGCTCGGGCGGCTTCTTCGTTGCGTATTGCCTGGCCGAACGCAGTGACCTACCGACGAGCCGGGCGCGATTGGTCGATCTCCAATCGGTCGTGGCCGCAACCAAGAACCCGTACTACGAGTTCCTCACCGAGCGGCTCATCGTGTCGATCGACATCGCCCGTGCGGCGCCCGACGCACCGCGGCTCGTCGTCGGGCTGCAGCACCGGTTCGGCGCCACGCAGATCGACGCCGAGGCGACTGGCTCGTCCAGACCGGCCACCTCGCGTACCAAGCCGGCCGCTCGGACAGATGACTCGGCGACCACTGCCGGCAGATCTTCGACGAACTGCTCCCCTTTCGCGGCCGCTTCGGAATCACCGGTGCCGGTTCGATGTGCTTCGGCCTCGTGTCCCGCACGCTCGGCCTGCTCGCGCTCGACGAGACGTCACGCGCGATCGAGTTCCTCACCGAGGCTGTTGAGCACGCCGACCGCATCGGGGCCGTCTCCGAGGGCGTAGGCAGCCGTCGACTGCTCGCGGGCGCGCTGATCGCTGCGGGAGAACCGCAGCGGGCGCGTATCCTGCTGGAGGTGGCCCTGCCAGCTGCCATCGACGGTGCATACCGCCGCGAGATCGACTTGATCGGCGAGCTCCGAGCCGTTTGCGGAGCGGATCTCCAATTCGGGCCTGCCCAGACTTTCGGTGAACCACACGCCTGATTCGCAGTCACACACCTCGGCGGACGGCCGCCTCACCTTCATTGGGCGGTGCTCCGATGATGCGGGTCCCGCGACCGGCACGCATCACATCGACCCGACCGCCAAGCGCCGTGACCGACGTTGTTGCCCAGCCTCCGTTGGAGCGGTAGACGGGATTCGAACCCGCGACCCTCACCTTGGCAAGGCTATGACATCGGTTGGTTTGCGTCGTCTGGTTCCGCTGAGCAGGGTCTTTTCCGTCGGCTTTTCCGCTGATTCCGCAGAGTCGGCCCGTTTCCTCGAACGATTGTTTTAACGCGTTCACCGAAGCCGATTTCGCAGAGAGTCCGCATGCGGTGCCGTCGCGGCGCCCGAAACAGAATCGCCCAACAACCGGGTGCGACGACCCGCGGGTACGACCGATACTTCGAGCCGAACACCAAGCGCGCTTATATAAGGGTCGAGCACCTCCATCGTCACGTTGTGTTGAGCACTCACCGTTCTCTACGATTGATTCCGCGGATAGATTTGGCGGGGTCACACCCGCCGGGCGAGGAAGGCGTAGCCGTAGACCTCGAAGGCCCTGGCCTTCTCCTCACCGGTTGCGCCTCCGAACGTGTCGACTGGTTCGCCGATCAAT
>JAYSTV010000363.1:0-7107 GCA_043719425.1 Acidimicrobiia bacterium
GCTCCGAGGCGCTTGACGAACTCGGTGAGCTGATCGATGCGGCTGCGGGTGAGGTCGGCCCCACCAGGGAGCCGCAGTCCCTTCACCGATGGGGCCTGGAAGACCTTCGCCTCGGTCCCGGCAAACACCGCGGTGAGTTCGACCAACTTGAGATCGAAGCGCACGTCGGGCTTGTCGGAGCCGTACTCCTCCATCGCTTGCGTCCACGTCATGCGGGGAATGACATCCATCGGACGTGATCCGGTCGCGGCCTCGGCGGCGGCGAGCACCGATTCAGAGATGCACTCGAGCACGTCGTCTTGCGTGACGAAGCTCATCTCGGCGTCCATCTGTGTGAACTCGAACTGACGATCAGCGCGCAGATCTTCATCGCGCATACAACGTGCGATCTGGAAGTAGCGATCGGCACCGGCGACCATGAGCAGCTGTTTGAACAACTGCGGACTCTGGGGCAGCGCGTAGAAGCTGCCCGGAGTGAGCCGCGAGGGAACGACGAATTCCCGCGCCCCTTCGGGAGTCGACGGCATCAGCATGGGCGTCTCGACCTCGGTGAATCCCTGCGCATCCATTGATGTGCGGATCGCCGCATTGACCTTGGAGCGCAGCCGGAGGTTGCGCTGCATGCGCTCGCGCCGGAGGTCGAGGTAGCGATGCTTCAGGCGCATGTTCTCGTCGACGGTCGGGGCGCCGTCTCGTTCGACGACCGGAAACACTGGAGGCTCAGCAGCGTTGAGGATCTCGACCGTGCAGTCCTGGAGCTCGATCTCGCCGGTGGCCAATTTGGCGTTGATCGTGTCGGCCGAACGGGCAGTCACCGTGCCCGTCACCCGAACTACGTATTCGCTGCGAAGGTCGGCGGCCCCGTCGACGACACACTGGATCATGCCAGAGCGATCACGCACGTCGACGAAGGCGAGGTGCTGGCTGTGCTCACGGCGGGTGGAGACCCAGCCACAGACCGACACCACGCGACCGGCATCATTCAGACGCAGCTCGCCGCAGTAGTCGGAGCGCATGCCACGGGCACGATCGGGGCGGGTTGTCGACACAGAAACGTCCTCGGGAGAAACTTGGTCAGCGCCGAAGGGCGCAAACGGAACGCTCCATCGTAGGAGCGGGTCAGGGGTACCGGGCGAGAAATCGGGCGATGACTTGGCCAAGAAGTTCAGATTGGACCTGGAGACCGCGAAAGTCCGCGCCGTCAGCTGAAGGGATCGCCCCGGGCATGTCCTCGGCTGGCGCCACCGCTCGAACCCCATCCACCCCGAAGTCTTTTACCCAGACCCCTTCGTTCTCCACCGTGACGACGAATTGCGCGCCCGACTTTCCTGCCATCTTGCCCTGGGCCTTTGCCGACCGACCATCAAAGGTTCGTTCCACGGCCAACCCGGCCCGGCGGCAGCGGGCGGCGAGAACACTGACAAGGGGCCCGTTTCCGACGATGAACACGACGGGCTTGGCCGCTGGCGCGGCGAACACGCCCTCGGCGTCGCAGGCCAAAAGGATCCGGTCCATGCCGAGACCGAACCCGATGCCGGGGGTAGACGGCCCGCCCAGTTGCTCGATGAGGTTGTTGTAGTGCCCACCTCCCCCGATAGCGTTCTGAGCCGAGTCGAGCGAGTCGGCGGCAAACTCGAACAGCGTGTGCGTGTAGTAATCCAAGCCGCGCACCAGCCGTGGATCGATGACGAAGGCAATGCCGACCGACGTGAGCCCGGCCTGTACCCGGTCGAAGTGCTCCCGAACCTCACCGACGAGGAAGTCGGCGATGCGCGGCGCGTCGGCGATCACCGCCTGATCGGGCTCGCGTTTGGAATCGAGCAGTCGCAGCGGGTTCTTTTCCAACGTCGCTCGTGACTGGGCAGTGAGCTCGCCCGCCCGAGACGAGAAGTATGTGTGCAGAGCTTCGAGGTACGGGATACGCGAGCCTTCATCGCCGAGCGAGTTGAGGCGAACGGTGAACTGTCGGAGTCCGAGGTCGGCGAAGAAGTCGTGCGCGAGGGCGATGATCTCCACGTCGACGTCGGGATCGTTCGAGCCGATGCACTCCGCGTCGAACTGCATGAACTGGCGAAACCGTCCGGCTTGGGGCTTTTCGTGGCGAAACGCCGCGCCCCACGACCAGACCTTCCAGGGGAGCACCGGGGGACGTCGCTGCACGAAGATCCGGGCCAGGGAGGCGGTGAACTCGGGCCGCAGAGCGATACGCGAGCCGTCTTTGTCGACGAAGTCGTACATCTCTTTGGTCACAACGTCGGTCGAGTCGCCGATACGAAGGAAGACACCAAGCTCCTCCAACATCGGCGGCACAACCTCGCCATAGCCCGCCCGTTCCGCGTGGTCACCGAATCGTTTGACCAACGCCCGCCACCGGTCGGTGTCGGGCGGGAGCAGATCGCGAAACCCGGTCAAAGACTGAAAAGCCACGGGGAGCGACGCTAACCGGCGCGGGCTGACCGACGCAGTCCTTAAGAACGGCCCGGGAACTGCCGAAACGATGGCCGTGAGTCTCTGTCTACGGCGCCGTGCGAGCTCGTCACTGCGCGCCGCTGCTCGCCAAGGGACGAACCCGTCAGTGACGACCAGTGGCCCACCGGGCCTCTGCCCACGGCGCGGCGCCAGCTCGTCACTGCGCGCACCCTGCCCAGAAGTCAGTCGTTGGACTCCTTTGCGTAGGGCTAGCGGCCCGATTATGACCACCGAGAGCGGTCGTTCTGGTTCGATGAGGGTTCCCTCAGTTGGTCAGGCTCGGTTCCGATGACCCGTTCGCGTTTGCAGCGCCATTCCCGCCACTTCTGCCACCACCGGTTCCTTCGTCGCGAGCGCGGCGCGGCGGCCGTTGAGTTCGCCATCATCGCCACCCTGCTCATTCCGCTTGTGGCGGGCATTATCGACTTCGGCACGTTGTTTCAGAAGCGCCAGTCGGTTCAGGATTCCACGCGGGCCGGAGCACGCGCCGGGGCGACGACATGTGCGGTGATCAGTACCGACCCCACCTCACCGAATTGCGACAAAGGCAACCGCATCGACCACGACGCGCTGATCATGCAGGCCCTCCGAGCTCGCCTCGGCAGCGCCGCCTCGCAGGTGGTCAAGATCACGGTGTACCGCTCGGTCAAGGAAGAAGGCCCGGGCGTCCTTCTCAACGGCAAAATGATCGGCGCGTGCCGGGAAACGTCGGTACCGGGCGGGGTTCCTCTTTTCTGCAACGTCTATGGGCCTAACGAGTTGGCCTTGGTCGATACGCAGACCGACGCCCAGTTGGCCACGTCGTTCTCGTGCGCCAACCTGGCCCAGTACTGGTGTCCGACCACGCGTGATCGGGCCAAGCGGGCCGACGACGCCTTCATCGGTGTGCAGGTCGAACTTCGCCATCCCCACGTTGTGCGCCTCTTCGGGGGCGACGTGGACATCATGTACCGGTCGGTATTCCGGCTCGATCCGAACGCCGCCGTTCTCGACCGACCGGCAGTGATTCCGGTGGTCCCACCAACGTCAACAACCACGACGACCACGCTGCCCCCGCCACCAACATCGACGAGCACCACGCTCGCCCCACCACCGACGAGCAGCACCACGACGCTCCCGCCGCCGCCCACGTCGAGCACGACAACAACCGATCCACCACCGACGAGCACCTCCACGACACTCTTCATCCCGCCCACGGCGCCCCCACCACCAACCAGCACGACGACCACGCTGCCGCCGCCACCAACGTCGACGACCACCACGATCGCCCCACCACCAACCAGCACCACGACCACGCTGGCGCCGCCACCAACGTCGACAACGACAACAACGACAACGACCCGTGCACCCCGGCCATGCTGCTGACCCACCTTCGCTCTCGTCGCTGCTCCCGTCACGAAACGACCACCGAACGAGGCGCTTCAGCCGTCGAAGCGGCGCTCGTGGCCCCGCTCTTCTTTCTCTTCATCTTCGCCATCATCGAGTTCGGCGTGTTCTTGTTCAACGCCAACAACGTGACCAATGCCTCGCGGGCCGGCGCGCGAGCATCGTCAAGCTGGGCCGCCAGTCCGCTGGCTGACTACAACATCCTGCGGGCCGCCAACCGGTCGCTCGGCAGCTTGGCAACCAACCTCGACGCCGTGATTGTGTTCAAGGCGCCAAGCGCAAATGCCACCGTCCCGAGTGCGTGCGTGGCCGCCATCCCGACAGCGAGCCGCGGCATCGCCGACACGTGCAACATCTATCGCGCCGCCGACGTTCGGGCCCTCGATGAGACCAACTTTGGCTGGTCCGATCTGAACACACCGTTGCAAAACGCCGGCAAGTGGGACACGGAGTGGCCAGCGACCAAGCGCGTCGAAGAAGTGACCGGCACCATCAGCCCGGATTGGGTAGGGGTCTACGTGCAAGCAAACCATCGCAGCCTGAGCGGGGTTGTGCCGTCGAAAAAGATTCGCAAGACCTCCGTCGCTCAGATCGAACCGCAGAGGGCCGGATGAACGGCGAAGGTGGCGTGCGCGGCGTGGCTCGACCGGAGCGAGAACGCGGGTTCATCGCGGTGACCACCGCACTGCTTCTCGTGATGATGCTGATGGCCACGGCCGTCGCGCTCGACGTGGCCATTTGGTACACACGAGGTCTGGAACTACAGCGATCAGCCGACGCCGCGGCGCTCGCCGCTGTCGTCCGCATGCCGAACTTCGCGCAGGCCACGACGGCGGCCCGAGACGTCGCCGTGCGCAACGGTCTCGACCCCGACGCAATAGTCATCCAGCGCGATCCGACGAGTCCGCGTCGCATCAAGGTCAGCGTGAAGCAGAGCGTGAACTCGTTCTTCGGGAACCTCCTACGGCCATCCACAATCGTCGGCCGACAGGCCACGGCCGAGTTCGTGTCGTCGATTGACATGGGCTCCAAGCTCAACGGCATCGGCACGGCCAACGTCATCACCTATCCCGTCGTCGGGCAGCAGGGGTTTTGGCTCGCCATCAACGGCTACTGCACTGCGAAGGAGGACGGTGATCGTTTCGCGTCGGGCTTCGATGGCAACCGGGCCGGTCGAGTTACCACCTGCACGGCGGGCGGATCAGTGGTGGCGAACCTCGATTACCGCGAGCCGGGCGTCGACGTACCCCAGTACACCTATCTCGTGAACGTGCCGTGCCCGACGTTGGGCGAGGACCCGTGTACGTCACTACCCACCCGCGACACGGTGGTGGAGGTCTACAACCCGTATTTCGATATGAGCAACAACCCGGGCGCCATCGACACCAACACGATCGACGATGCCGATCCGAACTTTGGGAACTCGCAGATCGACACCACCTTCAGCATCCGCGACCCTCAAGGCGTCCCGCTACCGGCACCAAATGTCCCCCTCAACTTTGGGACATGCAATGACTGCAGCGGTTCGAATGGCTGGATCCAGATGTTCGTGATCCCGGCCTCGGCCGGGGCCGGCCCGTTCAAGGTAGACGTGACCACCGCAAACGGACAGGCGAACTCCTACGGATCAAATGCGTTCTCGCTCCTCGCCCACTGGGCGCTTGATCCGATCGGACCCTGCGTCGGCTGCGCGTCGATGTCCGGCGAATCGAGTCTCGGGGTTTACGCCAATGCGTCGGGCAACATTGTCGATTTCTACCTTGCTCGACTCTCGCCAGCCGTCGACTTCCGGGGGAAGCGGATTCAGATTCTGTTGTGGGACGTGGGCGAAGGCGCCGACTCGATTTCCATCCTCCAACCTTCGAGCACCGGGTACAACGCCATTCCCTTCAAGTTCCGAACGTTCGATCACGGCCTCGACGGGATCGCCGTCGACGACAAATTTCCGTTGACGAACGTGCCGACCGGCGTGCTCGACGTGAGCGGGACCGCCAGTGCACTCGGAGCGCAGGCACCACCATGGCCACTCGCTGATCGGGCCAACGATTTCAAGTTCAACGGCCGGATGCTGTCGCTCGAACTCACGGTGCCGACCGACTACGGCTGCGTACCGCTCAGCCGTCCGTGCGTGCCGGTACCCCTGCCGCAAGATGGTTGGTGGAAGATCCGCTACACGACGTCGGCCGGAGCGGTCTACGACCGCTCGACCTGGACGGTCCGCCTCCTTGGCGACCCGGTCCACCTCGTGGCGGACTGAGAGCCGTCGGGACAACTAACGAGCCGCCGCGTCCTCTTTGTGTTCTTTGTGTTCTTTGCCCGGAAGAATCCGAAACGCATCGAAGACGCTCTCGACGGTCCGCACCGCCCCGAGAATGGCATCGAGGTGCGACGGATCCGCCAGCTCGAAATCGAAGCGCTGATGGGCAACTCGGTCCGGCGTGGTGTGCGTTGAGCAACCGAGGACATTCACGTGGTTGTCGGAAAGCACGCGAGCTACATCGGCTAGGAGACGGGCCCGATCGAAGGCCTCGACCATGACCGACACGACGTAGACGGTCTTGCGTCGATCCGCGCCCTGATCCCATTCGACTTCGATCGTGCGGGCCACATCGCCAACCCGGAGGGCGCGAGAGTTGGCGCAATCAGCCCGGTGAACGCTCACGCCCCGGCCGCGGGTCACGAAGCCGAGAATCTCGTCGCCCGGAACTGGCGTGCAGCAGCGAGCGAGGCGAACAAGGAAGTCATCGAAGCCCTCGACGTGGACGCCGCCGCCTTTGGAGATCGCCCGGCGGGTGGAGCGCGTGGGCCGTTGACGAACTGTGGGAGCTGGCAGCTGCTCCTCGTGCTCGCCGCCGCGCAGCTCGCGCTGCAGGCGTTGGATGACCTGCTGGGCCGAGACATGGCCTTCGGCAATAGCCACATAGAGCTGATCAATGTCGTCGAGACCCAGGTCGGCCACCACGGCTTTGGCTGCGGCCGCGCCGATGAGCTTCATCGTGGGCATGCTCTCCTTGCGGAGGGCCTTCACGAGTTCATCTCGGCCGTTGTCGAGAGCGTCGTCGCGACGTTCCTTGGAGAACCACTGCTTGATCTTGTTGCGCGCCCGCGGGGTGACGGCGATTTTCAACCAGTCACGAGTGGGTTGTGCCGCCTCCACTTTCGACGTGATGATCTCAACCGTTTCACCCGAATTGAGGGCCGTGTCGAGAGGAGACAGACGACCATTTACGCGCGCACCGATACAGCGATGAC
>JAYSTV010000364.1:0-7105 GCA_043719425.1 Acidimicrobiia bacterium
CTCGCCGTCATGGTCGATCGGGGCCATCGTGAACTACCGATTCGGCCGGACTTCGTCGGTAAGAACCTGCCCACGGCTCGAACCGAAAACGTTCGAGCCACAGCGACTGGCGTGGTGCTGTCATGAAGCATCTGCTCTCGTGTCCTCGGTTCCTGAAACGCTGCGTGGTGCTGTCATGAAGCACCTCCTCTCCATAGAGGAACTGGGCGCCGATGGTCTCACCCACCTCCTTGATCTGACGGATCGGTTCGTCGAAGTAAGTGAACGTAAGGTTCCGCGCGTGCCGGCCCTGCAGGGTAAGACCGTCGTGTCGTTGTTCTATGAAGACTCGACTCGCACGAGGCTGAGTTTCGAGACGGCGGCGAAACGCTTGTCGGCCGATGTCATGACATTCTCCGTCTCGACCAGTTCGGCCAACAAGGGCGAGTCGATCCGTGACACCGTCGAGACCATCGAAGCGATGGGTATCGACGCCATCGTGGTCCGTCACAAGGCGGCTGGCGTTCCGTGGCAGATCGCTGGGTGGACGCAGGCATCCGTGGTGAACGGTGGCGACGGCTGGCACCAGCACCCCACGCAGGCGCTGCTCGACTGCTACACGATCCGTGCTCGCCTTGGTGGTCTGCAGGGTCGCTCAATCGCCATCGTCGGGGATATCAAACACTCGCGGGTCGCCCGGTCGAACGTGCAGGCCTTCACGGCGCTTGGGGCCGAAGTGACCCTCGTGGCGCCGCCCACTTTGCTGCCTCCGTCACTCGAGGGATGGCCGGTCAAGGTCGAGCACTCGATCGATGCCGTGCTGGGGCGAGTTGACGTTGTCTATCTCCTGCGGATGCAGATCGAGCGCACCGCTGAAGCGCTCGTTCCATCGCTGCGTGAGTACACGCAGATCTATGGGCTCACTGATGAGCGCTCTGCCCGGCTGCACGACGACGTGCTCGTGATGCACCCAGGTCCGATGAACCGGGGCGTGGAAATCGGACCATCCGTACCCGATCGGCCGAACACGGTCATCACCCAACAAGTTGCCAATGGAGTCGCTGTGCGTATGGCCGTCCTGTTTGAACTGCTCACCGGTTCACGCGCATGACCTCGTTGGCGATTCGAGGTGGCTCCGTGCTGGTCGATGGGTCTAGTGATCCTAAGCGCGCGGATGTTCTTGTCGTCGACGGTCGGATCGTGGCCATCGGCGGATCGATCGACGTTCCCCACGGGGGAGAGGTGCTTGACGCCAGTGGTTGCGTGGTTGGTCCCGGCCTCGTTGACCTTCACACGCACCTGCGCGAGCCAGGCAACGAGGCGGCGGAGACGATCGAAACGGGGTCGCGGGCCGCTGCCCTCGGCGGATACACCGCAGTCGTGGCCATGCCCAACACCACACCCGCGATCGACTGCGCGGCGGTGGTTGAACAGGTCCTCCGTCTCGGCCGCAGCACCGGTCTCTGTGAGGTGCTGGTGGCCGGTGCGATAACTGTCGGCCGCGCCGGTGAACAGCTGGCCCCCATGGCCGAGATGGCTGAGCTCGGCGTACGCATCTTCACCGACGACGGCGCCGGGGTACAGAACAACCGGCTCATGCGACGCGCGCTGGAATACGCCAGTGCGCTGGGCATCACGCTGGCTCAGCATTGCGAGGATGCGGCTCTCTCCGAGGGTGGCGTTATGCACGAGGGTGAATGGTCAGCGCGCTTAGGTCTCCCCGGGCAGCCGTCCGAAGCGGAGGAGTTGATGGTGGCACGAGACATTGCGCTGTGCCGTCGGACCGGGGCGCCGGTGCACTTCCTGCACATGTCCACGGCTGGTTCGGTTGACCTCATCCGTCGGGCGAAGGCCGATGGCCTGCCGGTCACGGCGGAGGCGGCGCCACATCACTTCACGCTCACCGATGCGGCGCTCGCTGGCTACGACACGGTGTTCAAGGTCCATCCACCGTTGCGAGCGAGCTCCGACGTTGCGGCGGTCAAGGCCGGACTCGCCGACGGGACCATCGACGCGATCGCCACGGACCACGCGCCACACACGCCCGAGACGAAGGAGCGCTCGATGCTCGACGCACCGCCCGGCATGCTTGGGCTGCAGACGGCGCTCTCGCTGGCTATGACTGAACTCGATTTGCCGGTCGCTCGCGTCTTCTCGCTGCTGTCGAGTGGCCCGGCACGAATCGCTCGGGCCGATGACCGCCATGGACACGTCGCCGTTGGACGAGCAGCCAACCTGTGTGTGGTCGACCCCGCCGCCAGTTGGACGGTCGATCCGGCCAAGCTGGCGTCGAAGGCCCGGAACACTCCCTACGCGGGCCGCTTGCTGAACGGGGTGGTCCGCCACACTGTGTTTCAGGGCCTGGCGACGGTCGTTGACAGCGTGGCGCGTCGATGACGCTCGCTCGGTGCTGACTGCCACCTTTCTTGCCCTTGGCGCGGCGGTCCTGCATGCTGGGTGGAACCTGGCGGTCAAGCAGTCTTCGGCTGATCGGTTCCTCACCCTGTGGGGTCAGTTCACGATTGCTGCGCTGCTCTGCGCGCCGTTTGTTCTCGTCGGGATGGTGCGAGGCGATCTGCCGCTGCGGGCCTGGGTGTTCGTGGCCGTGTCCGGAGCGGTCCATCTCCCGTATGCGGTATTCCTGGCCCGGGCCTATGACCACGGTGAGTTCTCGCTCGTGTACCCGGTTGCCCGGGGCGGTGGAGCCATGCTGGCTGCCGTCGGAGGTGTGCTGTTTCTGGGCGACGATCTCGGATTCGTACGCGCACTTGGTATTGCCATCATCGGCCTCGGACTGTTTCTTCTGGCTGGCATCCGGAGGTCACCGGCATTGACCAGCGCGCTTGTTGTCGCGGCGACCATCGGCGTCTACTCCGTATCCGACGCCCACGGTATTCGGTCCAGCAGTGCCGTCTACGCCTTGGCCACGCATTTTGGCACGGCGACTACCACGACGGCGTATGGCCTCGCTACTGGCCGAGCTACGGCCATGCGCCGAACGCTCGTCGAACGATGGAAACCGTTGACCGTCACTGCGTTCGCTGTGGTCGTTACCTACGGCCTCGTGCAGCTGGCCTTTCGATACGCCCCGGTGGGCTACGTCACGGGCCTGCGCGAGTCGTCGGTGTTGCTCGCTGCGCTCGTTGGCTGGCGCCGCCTCGGCGATACGGGCGGGCGACGTCGAATCATCGCTGCGCTCACCATCGTGTCTGGCCTTGCGGTCCTCATCGCGGGCCGCTGAGGGCGGCGGCCTGCCAGCGAAGGGCCACCCGTCGGTGGTCGGCGAGCCGCGATTCGAGCGCTGGGTTGATGAGTTGGCCGCCGCGCACGACGAAGCGACCGTTGATGATGGTGTGGCGCGGTGCGAACGGCCCGCACCGCAGCCACCCTTCGACCGGGTCAGTGTGGGCGCCTGCGAACAACACTCCACCCAAGGGCCACACCACGATGTCGGCCATCGCTCCAACCCGAAGCTGGCCGATTTCGCCGTCACGACCGAGGCACGAGGCGCCCCCGCGAGTTGCCACCTCCAGCGCGTCGCGGGCGGAGAAACTCCCCGGCCCTTCGCGTAGACGGCCGAGGAGCAGCATATTGCGGGCCTCCATCCACAGCGACGCGGAGTCGGTCGAGGCTGATCCGTCGCAGCCCAGCCCGACGGGAACACCAGCGGCGCGATACGCCCGAACCGGGGCAATGCCGCCGCCGCCGATCATGCAGTTCGATGACGGACAGTGCGCAACTCCGGTTCCCCAACGACCGAGGCGCGCGATCTCCTCGGCGTTCGGATAGATGCAGTGCGCGACCCATGAGCGGTCGGTACCCCAGCCGACTTCTTCAAACTGCTCAATCGGTCGACGGCCGAAGGTCTCCAGGCAGAAGGTGTCCTCGTCGGGGTCTTCCGCGAGATGGGTGTGCAGCCGCACGTCGAGCCGTTCGGCCAATTCGGCAGTGGCCGTCATCAACCGTGGTGTGACGGAGAAGGGGGAACAGGGGGCGAGTGCAATGCGCGTCATCGCCCCGAATGACCGGTCGTGATGGAGGCCGACGAGACGTTCGGAGTCGGCCAGGATCTCGTCGTCGGTTTGCACGACCGAGTCGGGCGGCAGACCACCGTCCTTCACGGACAAACTCATCGACCCGCGTGTGGGGTGGAACCGAAAGCCGAGTTCCTGCGACGCGGTGATCTCGGCCGTGATGAGATCACCGCCGCCCTTCGGGTGAACGTAGAGATGGTCCATGCTCGTCGTACAGCCGCCGAGCGCCAGTTCCGCCAGGCCGATCCACGCACTCAGGTAGGCGGCTTCTTCATCAAGTTGACTCCATACCGGATACAGCGTGGTGAGCCACTGGAAAAGTGTGCCGTTCGTTGCCGGAAGATATGCGCGCGTAAGGTTTTGGTAGATGTGATGGTGAGTATTGATCAGACCCGGGGTCACCAAGCATCCGGTGGCATCGACGACCTCGGCGTCGCCGATTTCCTTCGCAGTCGGCTCGCTGCGGCGGTCGCCTATGCCGGTGATCACGTTGCCCGCAACGCTGACCCAACCGCCGGAGACTTCCCTCCGGGCATCGTCGACCGTGGCGACAAGGTCAGCGTTGCGAAGAAGAAGATCCATACGCACGAGCTTCTCGTGCGGTTGCTGAGCTGTAAAGGACTTACCGAGAACGGAGCGTCATCTCAGCGATTTCCAAGAAGCGCAGGAGAGCAAAGGTGGGGGTTCGCTCTGATGCCCACGCGAGGCAGATGGTCCGGTGGATGTCCTCCTTTAGCGCCACGATCACCGCCCCGTTGGTCAGGCCGGGTTCGACGGTGAGGCCGGGCAGGACGGCGCACCCCAGACCAGCGTCGACGAGACGTTGGCGGGTCGGGTTGTCGTCGGTCCGGAACACGACGCGTGCTTCCACCCCGGCGTCTCGCAACGCCTGCTCGCCCCGGGCGGTGCACTGGTCACCAAGGACACCGTCAACAAAATCCTCACCCTGAAAATCGGCCAGCTTCACCGTGCGCTTGGCGGCCAAACGGTGGCCTGGGGGCACGAGGGCGACGTAGCGATCTCGAACAACTTCACGATGTTCAAGACCGGGTCGAACGCTTGAGATCTCAACAAAAGCCACGTCGATCGCACCGGTCAGAAGAAGTTCGGGAAGCTCCCCGTCACGCGTCTCGGTATGAATGGAAAGGGTGATGGCGGGCCACGCCTTTCGGTACGCAGCCAGCACGCTCGGCAGGAGTCGAGCCCCAGCCGATTGAAACGTCCCGACGCGTATCGTGCCGGCACTCCCCGAGTCCAAACGTTCGAGATCGGCGCGCGCCGACCCGAGGCGTTCGAGGATCCAACGGGCGTGGCCGAGCAGCGACTCGCCGGCGGCCGTGAGGGTCACCGGCCGTGGCCCGGTGCCGCGGTCAACGAGCCGGTGGCCAACGACGCGTTCGAGTGCGGCCAACTGCTGGGATACGGCACTCTGGCCGTAGCCGAGCTCTTCCGCCGCCCGGCTGATCGACTTCGAACGAGCGATGGCATCGAGCGCGGCCAGGTGGCGCAGGTCGAGATTCCAGAGTTCAGCAACGGAGGGCATGATCTTCATTCCATCTATTCGTTGGCGTGATCAATCAGAAGTTGTCATGATCTTTGCATAGTTCACAACGAAAGGAACTCATCATGCTCGCTTTGCTGGTCCTCTCTACCCTCGGCCTGGTCGAATTCGTCTCCCTCCGCTGGGGCGTTGACACTCGCGATGCATACGACTGGCGCGTCGACGATCAGGCCCGGTCGCAGTGATGTTCCCCCTCGACCCCGAAGGCACCCGCCTCCTCATCGAACAACGTCTTGCCGGCGAACGAGCCCAACGACGGCTCCCCGGAATCAGGTGGACTTGGTCTCCAGGTTGGCGGTCACGAGCTTGGCTTCAAAGCTCACGAGCTCGGCTGACATGGGGTCAACGGTCATCTTCACCCAGTGCGTACTCGGATTGCCGAACGTCTCCACCCGCGTGAACGACGGAGCTGTGAGAGTCTGCGCGTTGGCTTCGGTGTCCCTCGGGTGGACGTTGCTCATCCGTGGGGTGGACAGTGGAGCAACTTTCGTCAGCTCGGCGTTGCTACGAGGCAAGCCGCGATTGGTCAACCAGGCGATTCGTGACGGATTGCCATGATCGCGCCGACGAGCCTTCCGGACGCAGCCGCTCGGCGATGCGGCGAACCCCCTTCGCCCCGACGCTCACTCGATTGTGGTCAATGGACCAGACCGTGTCGTGGCTTCGCACCAGCTCGAGAGTGGCGGCGATGGGATCCGGCAGTGCTCGTAGGGCGTCGATCTCGTAGACGCACACGTTCCATGCGGCATGGGCTCCGACGTTCGCCGCCGCGGTTGCCACGACCTCCGCCCATCGATGCTCGAAGTCGATCAGTTCTTCGGGGTTGTGGAGGGCGGTCATCACCGCCGACATCTCGGCGAAGACGAACCCCACGTCGTGGCCGGTGATCAGCGGTGCGAGTCGCGCGAGCTCGCCGTGAAGGGAAGCCTCGATCACCGTGCGCTCGTAGCGCGTTCGCTTGTTGCGCCGAAGCCGAAGAGGAAGGGCGTGCGGTTCCCGCGCGGCATCGGCGGCGACCCAGGTCGCGGTGCGATCGCCGGTCAGTGACCGGACGGAGTCGAGCATCGGCTGGTTGGCATCGTCGACGACGAGCAACACGTGGCGCCCGGCCGGTCGCATGGATTGCTCGAACAACTCCCCTGGATGCAGGCCCAACGCGTGGGCGAGTCGGGCCAGGACATCAACAGTCGGTGTGGGTCCCGGCGGGTCTCCGGCGGACTGGGGCCGTTCGAGGGCAACGACGTAGGACTGGGAAATGCCGGCGAGGCGGGCGAGGTCCCGGGTGGAGAGTTGCTGGAAATGTCGAGCCCGGGAGATGTTTCGCGCGAAGGCAACGCCGTGGAACTCGACCGGACCACCCACCGGCCGTCGACCTGGGGGAGAGTTCATGGTGATCACTATAGTGATCACCATGAACCGGCTTGAGGCTTCACCGACATGACTGCACCTTTCCTTTCGGTCAGTCGCCGCACACGGTCGACACCATTTTCCAGCCGCATCGAGCGTGATGGCGTTGGCGCTTACACCGTGT
>JAYSTV010000365.1:0-2925 GCA_043719425.1 Acidimicrobiia bacterium
GCGACGAGCCGTCGATCAACATCTCGACGGTCCGGGGCGGCATCGAGTACTTCGACGCGTACCTGAAGGACAACGACGCACGCTTCGTGTTTGGTTTCGTTCGCTCCGCCATCGAAGCGGGGGCCACGGCGGCGAACTACGTCGAGGTGACAACGGCGGTGCGCGAGGGCGAGCACTGGAAGGTCACGATGCGCAACGTCGATGCCGAAGCTGAGCCGATCACGTGCCAGGCCAAGGTCATTCTCAACGCCGCCGGTCCATTCGTCGATGGACTCAACGATGCCATGCACCTGTCCACGAGTCACCGCATCGTGTACTCCAAAGGCATCCACCTGGTCGTACCCCGTATTACTGAGAACGAACGTGTGTTGGCGTTCTTCGATGACACCCAGCGACTCTTCTACGTCATCCCAATGGGAAAGCGTTCGGTCATCGGCACGACCGACACGCGTGTCGATGTGCCGGAGTCGCACGTGACCGACGAAGACCGGGAGTTTTTGCTCGGCCAGATCAACGCTCGCCTGACGCTCGACAAACCACTGACCGTCGACGACATTGTGTCGGAGCGTTGCGGGGTCCGCCCGCTCGTGGTCCAGCGCACCAGCGCCAGCGTGGACCACGTCGACTGGACGTCACTGTCGCGCAAGCACGAGATCGAAGCCGATGCGACCAAGAAGATCGTCACGATCTTCGGCGGCAAACTCACCGACTGTCTCAACGTGGGGGAGGAGGTGGCCGAGGAAGTCGAACGCCTCGGTGTCCGCCTCGAACCCGACGAGCACAACTGGTACGGCGAGCCGGCGGCGGCCACACGCGAGGAATTCCGTCGTCAAGCCCGTCTGATGAAGCTCGACGAATTGCGCCATAAGCCCGGTGTCGAACCGCTCTCGGACCGCCTCTGGCGACGCTACGGGGTGCGAGCCTTCGCCATGCTTGATGCCATCCGTGACGATCCCGACATGGGCGAAGACATCATGGACAGTGCCGACTACCTGCGCGTCGAATTGCATATGGCGGCGCGAACCGAGATGGTCACCAAGCTCGAAGACTTCCTGCGCAGGCGTTCGAAGATCTCGCTAGTAGTTCGTGAGCAGGACATTCGGGGGTCGGCCGGGCTTGCTGAGGTCTGCGAAATCCTCTTCGGCGACCGAGCCGATCAGAAGCTGGCCGAGTACCTCGCGACTCATCCTGTGGCCCTGAGGGTGGGCTAATTGCACCGTGGCTCGGCCTTCCTGAAGGCCGGTTAAGCATTTGGTTTGTCTTGGCCGCTCGTTGGCGGTATCGTGAGTTCTGCAGGAGGGTGTGGGTATTCCGTCGGCCCACACCCTCCTGCTTTTTCGCGTCCGGGAGCAGCCCGCACCGTTCGAGTCGCTCTAGCGAACGGGAAGCGATTTCCAAAGCTGGCGATGAAACGCGAAGAACCCCGAATGACGCGTCGCCGAAAGGCTTGATGGGTCCGCCGCGTGTCGCGACCTGATCTCGGCATCGAGCGCCGGGAGGTTCCACCACGACGTGGTGGGCATCACGTGGTGGGCCAAATGGAAGTTCCCATTCAGCATCACCCACGAGAAGAACCGGTTCGACCGCACGGTTCCTGACGACGTCAGAATCGGGGCACCCCGTTCGGCTCCTGAGTGTTCGAAGAAGGTGGCCCAGGTGAATGGCCCGCAGAGGAACAGCCCGGCGGGAATCAGCCACCACCGCAGCATCGATGAAGCCAAGCCGGCTTGCACCAGGGCGACCACAGCAACCACGGCGAGGGCCAACGAGGCCAGTCCTTGGCGACGAACGTTCCGAGCCGCCCGGTCCGACGTGACCCACGAGGGGCGAGCGCCAACCGCACATTGCAGGGTGCCGGCGATCATGGTGAGCGCAAACGCTGGCCCACCGGCCAGCATCGTGAGGACGAACATGGCCCGACTCTTCACCGACTCGTAGAACGCTTCCGGGTCGCGTCCTTCCACTCTCGTAAAGCCGTGGTGGGTGAAGTGGTACGCCCGGTAGGCCGCTCCCGGAGCAAAGAACACGGCGCCCACGATGGCGTTCGTGATGTCGTTGGCGAGGGTCGACGCAAAGACCCCTCGGTGAGCGGCTTCATGAAGGAGGTTCTGGGCACGGAACAGCACAAAAAGCATGACTGACCAGCCGACAACGAGTCCGACCGGTGAGGGCAGAACCGAACCGACGACAATGGCCAGTATCCATCCGAGAACTGTGGACCCGACCGCTTCGACCCCCTTGGCGGTACTGGACGCGCCGATCTTTTGCGCCGTGGCCCAACTTCGCAGCGATTTCGGCACTCCGTGGACGACCAGAGGAGCATCGCCGCTTGGGGCTGGGTCAGTGAGATCGATGATGACATCGAACCCGGAATCGGTATCAGCGGGCGACGAAGCTCCGCTCACAGCTGACGAAAGGCTCACCGTACGACGGTAACACCGGCCCCCGCTATAGCCTCCGAGGCGTCGTCGTTGCCGGTGCCAAGGGCGACCGGCCGTCCGGGGTCCGCTGACCAATCGGACCACGAGCCCGGGTACAGGCGACCGGCCGGTAGTTGGGCCAGCGTGAGGGCCAGCAGGTTGTGACAGGCCGTGACCCCGGAACCGCAATGGCAGATGGCCGGGCGGCCAGCACGGACGCCGAGGCCGGTAAATCGTTCGCGCAGCGCATTGACCGACCGAAACCGTCCCGTATCTGGTTCGAGGTTTGCTGACCATGGGGCGGAGACGGCAGCCGGGATGTGGCCAAGGCGTTTGTCGACCGGATTCGGGTCGCCCCGGAACCGCTCTGTTGAGCGAGCGTCGAGGACGATCGCATCGTCGCCCCGCCGGAGGGTGTCAACGCCCACGGCGTCGACGACAGCGGCAAGGGGCCAGGGTCGGACCGAGAACTGGGAGTCGGGTCGTTCCGACGGAAGATCGTTGC